>DASZHU010000001.1:0-7717 GCA_035937605.1 Acidimicrobiales bacterium
AGTGCCCATCGTGATCCTCCCGTTTGATGGTTCCGCCGCTGTCGACCGAACCGTGCTCTCCCGCCGGTTCCGTCCTATGCCGCATGTCAATGCGTCTAGGCCGAACGGACGACAACGTGCGTAGTGTGACGCCCTCGGCGAGCTACCTGCGCGCTCGCAGATTGTCGCTTCACATCTCGCGCGCAGGTGCGGCGCGCGCCGGTGCTCAGGTGTCGAAATGCCGACGGCGTGACGCCCGCGCGTACTCGCCGACCGCGCCGACGAACACAATCGCCAGAACACCGAGCGCGACGCCCAGCGCCTGCCAGAGACGCACAGTCGCGCTGACACCGGGCAGTTCATATGCGTCCTGGTTGTGTTGACCGCTGAGTAGCACGCCCACGATCACTAGGGACGTAGCGACGGCGAAGCTGGCGCGCACGACGGCGATGGTGCGCTGCGTGCGCCGCAGGACCCGATCGTCGTTGCGTCTCCCGGCCATGAGCACTCATTCTCTCGCAACGTCGCCCGCCACCTCGGGCTCCGACGACGTCGAGCCTGCGGCTCGAAGGGCGAAGACCTTCAGTACGCCCACAGGGCAAACCGCCCGAGCCTCACGGCTCGGTACCGCCGCCTTGTCTACCGTCTGTCTCCCACGCGTCGGTGCCGCCTAACCGAGTGCGGCGACGCCCTGTTGCGCGTTGGTGACGGCCTGTTGCGCCTGCTGAACGCGCGCGTTCGCTGCGTCGACCGCCGCCTGGTCGGTGTCTTTGTATGGGTTCGGATCGCCGTAGTACTGCTGGTGCTGTTTCTGTGTGACGACGGCAAGGTCGTAGTCCAACCGCGCTTGCGACAGGTCGACCTGTGCTGCCTCCAAATCGACCTGCGCGGATTGCACGTCGAGGTCGTGGCCTCCCAACGCCGAGATGTTGCCCGAGCAGGAAGTCGAGTCGGTTCTGTGCCTGCGCGATTGCAGATGGCGCTCGAAGGACCGGGCAAGGCGGGGCAAGCTGCCCACTACGCTGCTCATCAAATGACCCTCCTTGGGTGTGGCGCAACTATGTGCTCAACGAGCGCCATGAATGGCGGGTTACTTGGCAACTTCTTGTGAAACCGCAGGTCAGAGGGCACAACCACGGGCGCGTAGCTCAGCTGGCTAGAGCACCTGCCTTACAAGCAGGGGGTCGGGGGTTCGAGTCCCTCCGCGCCCACACCGAACGTGTGGATCACCCGGGGTCGAGTTGCGACAGCACCGCGAGCACGTTGGCGTTCGACGGGATCTGCCACTGCTGCGTGCCGATCGAGTCGAAACGAACGACGCCTTCGCGATCGATCACGAACAGCGCGGGTCGTTGACCGACGCTCATGAGGGTGCTGATCACGTCGTAGGCGTCGAAGACCTCATGGTTCGCGTCCGGAAGGAGCGAGAACGGGAACTCGTTGCCCTCGACGAACTTCGCCACGCCGGCGGACGTGTCGGGGGCGATCGCCACGACGCGCGCGCCCACCTCCGAGAACCGATCGATGTCATCTCGCAACTGCGAGAGATGCCGGCGACAGAACGGTCAGCCGAAGCCGCGGAGAAAGACGAGTACGACGGGTCCCGCCCGCAGGGCCTCCGCGAGTCGGAACTCTTCGCCGTGTTGATCCGAGAGCGCGAACTCGGGGGCACGCTGACCCACCGAGGCCGTCCGACTGTGCACCGTCACGACTCACACGATCCCAGGTCCCGATCACGGGCGCCAGCCCCAGGACGCGCGCGCGTCAGGCGGGGCGAGGGCGCCCGGGTGCAGCCGTCCTCGCCAGGACCCCGAGCGTGGCTCTCAACGCACTCTCGGGAATGACCGGAAAGATCGCGGCGTCCTTCCAACTCTGATCGATTGTCGACCAGTCGTAGTACGACGTGACGAGGGTGCCGCCGTCGATCGGCTCCAACTTGTAGCCGTACACGTGACCGATATTGAGCTGGCCCTCGATCTTCCACGCGATCTAACGATCGCGGTCGAACGTGACGATCCGGACCGTCACGTCGTACAACCCCATCGGGTAGTCGTTGAGCGCCTCACGATCCATGTGCACGACGAACGTGTCGCCGACGGCCTCGGCCGGTTCGCCGGTCGCGTCCATCAACATGCCGGAGCTGTCGATCGACACGTGGCCGTGCGGGTCCGACAGGATCCGGAAGATGGCCGCCGGCTCCGCAGCAATCGCCCGCGCCACCTCCAAGCGTTCGGTCATCGCCGCATCCTGGCACGTGCACCCTCACACCTGGTCTCGGTCGACGCGGATCTAGCCGGCGGTCACCCGCACGTAGTCGATCACGAAGTCCCACGGTCCCGAGTCGGACGCTGCCGGTTGCTGGCCGCCGGAAGCCCAGCTGCCGGGAGGGGCGATCACGTTGTCGAGCAGGAGACCGTGCCTGCCGGACGTCGCCGGCCCGATTCCGCACAGCATGCCGTCGACGCGGTACTCGGTTCGGTCCGCGTAGACGTCGGCGGAGAAGAGGTGGAAGTTGGTGCCCATGTTGCTCACGCTGACGCCGCCGTCCCACGCCTGAGTGTCGCCTCCGTTGAGCCACCGATGCTGGTGACAGCCCGCGTACGCGGGCGAGGACATCTGCTCTTCGGCCCAGTCGAGCTCGAAGATGTCGAGCGACGTCGGGCGATCGACGTTGATGTTCCACGCCGCCGGCCACGCACCGGGCGTCGACGGCATCTTGGCGCGCATCTCGATGTGATACGGCACCGCCCACGCTGCCTTCACCGTTGAGGCCGGCCAGCCCCAGCCGTAGTTGAACGTGTCGATCCACGCGCCCGAGAAGGGGCCGCCGCCCAGGTAGTTGCCCGGCTCCCGTTGCGTGCGCAGGACGAGGTCGCCGTTGCCGTCCTGGAACACGTTGGAACTACGTATGCACGACCAGGTCGCGACCTCTGCGCAGTTTTCGTCGTGCAACACCCACTTCGACGGATCGACGCCACTGCCGGCCGGGCCGTTGAAGTCGTCCTCGAACAGCACGTTCGACGGATTGGTAGTGCTCGTCGTGCTCGTGGTGGTCGTGGTGCTCGTCGTTGTTGTCGCGGGTGCGGTCGTGCTCGTGGTCGAGCTCGACGTGGTGGGGTTGCGCGTCGTGGTCGTGGTTGTCGACGGGACCGAGGTCGTCGTCGATGTGGCAGTCGTGGTCGTGGACGTGCGCGGCTGCGACGCCCTCCTCGTGCTGTAGCTGCGTGCCATCGCGCTCTGAGCCGTCAGGCCGGAGAGAAGAGCGAACACCACCGCGTAGAGATGAAGCCGGTGTGAGGGGTGCAAGTAGTCCGTCCGAGTCGTGCGTGTAACCGTCACGAACGGTTTCGACGACCACGGCGGGCCCCTTGAGGAAAGTTTCTCGTCAGGACTCGGGAATCGCCTCCCACCATTGACACCACCACTCGGCACCAACGAGGACTCGGAGCTTCGGGTGCCAGCAGTACGAGATGGCGGCGGTGTTCTCGAGGTAGTAGAGGCAGTTGTCGCACTTCTCGTTGCCGGACGGATGGCCAGTGAGCACTGCGTTCGAGGCGAGGATCCGCAGCTCCATCGACAGCTTCTCGTCGATCTCCTTCGGCTCCGGATCGGGAATCACGTAGTCGGACACGGCGCCACACCTATCCGCGCGACGATCGGCCACACCAATTCACCGCACCAAGTCACCGGTCAGGCCAGGAGCGAGCTCAGTGGCACCCGTCGTAGCCCACGGCTCGCGAGGGTGATGAGCGCGTCGACAACGTGCGACGCGTCGGATGTTTGTCGGGCGACGATGGCAGGGGAAGCTCAGGAATGCTCACCATCCTGTTGCTCCTCATCATCGTGCTGCTGCTTCTCGGTGGCGTCGGATACGGCTACCGGGGACGTGGCCGCCTCTGATGCACGCGGCCACGGCACGATGACGACCTCGAGCGCCTGGAGGAGAGCCACGTCGTGAAGCCCGGTTTGATCGACCTCAATCGGCTGTCGTCAAACCGACCGGACAGGCGACACCCGTACCCCCGAGTCCGCAGTAGCCGTTCGGCACCTTCGCCAGGTACTGCTGGTGGTAGTCCTCGGCGTAGTAGAAGACCGGCGCGTCCGCGATCTCAGTCGTGATCTCACCGAAGCCCGCGTCGCGGAGTCGGTCGGCGAACATCGTTCTGCTCGACTCCGCGGCGGCGCGCTGCGCAGGTGAGAACGTGTAGATGGCTGACCGGTACTGCGTACCAACGTCGTTGCCCTGGCGCATCCCCTGCGTCGGGTCGTGCGACTCCCAGAACACCTTGAGCAGCTGCTCGTACGACACCTTCGACGGATCGAACACGACGAGCACCGCCTCGGTGTGACCCGTGAGCCCGCTGCACACTTCTTCGTAGGTCGGGTTGGGTGAGTAGCCGCCCGCGTAACCGACCGCGGTGGTGTACACGCCACTGGTCTCCCAGAACTTGCGCTCGGCCCCCCAGAAGCAGCCGAGTCCGAAGATCGCCTTCTCGAGGCCGTCGGGGAACGGCGCTTCCAGGGGATGGAAGTTCACGAAGTGCTGAGCGGCCACCGCGAACGGACGATGGTCGTGCCCCGGAAGGGCCTCGTCCTCGCCGATCATCCGCATCTTGTCCTTGCGGGAGGAGAACATCCCCGCAGGCTACGGCGCGAATCGGTTCCGCGCGCTCGTGCTGATCAGCTACGCGCCCGCGAGCTGATCGCGCAGCGCACGCTTCAGGATCTTGCCCGACGCGTTGCGAGGCAGCGGGGACGCGACGATCACGATTCGCGTCGGCACCTTGAACGACGCGAGTCGTTCACCGACGTGAGCTTGCAGCTCGTCGACCGTCAACGACACGCCGGCCACCGGCATCACCGCGGCCGCCACCTCCTCACCGAGACGGTCGTGGGGTACGCCGAACACCGCCGCCTCGTGAACGTGAGGATGTTCGTAAAGCGCGGCTTCCACCTCGGCGCAGAAGACGTTCTCGCCGCCGCGCAGCACCATGTCCTTCGCACGGTCTTCGACGTAGACGAAGCCTTCGTCGTCGACGTGACCGATGTCGCCGCTGCGTAGCCATCCATCGACGATGACCTCCGCCGTCGCCTCGGGCTTGTTCCAGTAGCCCCGGATGAGATGCGGCCCCTTGAACCAGATCTCGCCGCGCTCGCCGATCGGAAGCGCACGGTCGTTGTGATCGCGGACCTCGATCTGCAGGATCGGCGCGGCTCGCCCGGTGCTCGTGGGGTGAGCGAGGTAGTCCGCGCCTGCGTTCTGTGGTCCGTACGCGTTGGTCTCGGTCATCCCGTAACCGATGCCGGCGGTGGCCTTCGGATAGTTGGCCGCCATGCGGCGCACGAGCTCGGGCGGTGCGGGCGCTCCGCCGCCGCCGACGCTGCGGAGGCTGGACGTGTCGTGGTCGGCGAACTTGGGCGAGGCGAGCAGGTCCCAGTTCTGGGTCGGGACGCCGACGAAGTTCGTCACCCGCTCACGCTCGATCAGCTCGAGCGCGCGCTCGGGATCCCACTTGTACATCATCACGAGCTTCAGCCCGCTCGACAGGCAGGACAGCATCACTGGCACGCAGCCGGTCACATGGAAGAGGGGAACGACGAGGATGAACGTGAGCGGCTCGTCGGCCCTCGGCGCTTTCGGGTTGCGGAGCCGGTCGACGGCCGACCGGCAGCCGAACCCCATCAACGCTTGCACGACGGCGCGGTGCGTCGAAACCGCTCCCTTGGGGCGACCGGTCGTTCCCGAGGTGTAGAGGATCGTCGAGTCGTCGTCCGGGTCGTTCGGTCGATCGGGGAGGGGTGTACCGGTCACGACGACGTCGTCCCACCGGGCAGCGCCAGGCGCGTGTCCGGGTGTTCGCACCGCGATCGCCGGGATCCCGAGGCGTTCGCGCACGGTCCGGCTGCGCTCGATGCGCTCGCGATCGGCGATGAGCACACGCGCTCCGCAGTCCTCGAGTGCGTAGTCGAGCTCGTCCTCGGTCCACCACGCATTGAGCGAGACCGAGATCGCACCGATGGACGTGATCGCGGCGAACGACACGACCCACTCGGGATAGTTGCGCATCCCGATGGCGACGCGGTCGCCCTTCTCGATGCCGTAGCGCTCGACGAGAGCGGCACCCAACGCGTCGACCGTCTGCGCGAACCGTGTGAACGTCCATCGTTCGTCTTCGTAGACGAGGAACACGTCGTCGCCTCGGACACGGGTGGACTCGAAGATGGCGCGCAGGCTGTTGGGCGCGTTCGTGAAAACGGTGTAGGTGCGGCCGCCGATCTCGCGCTGCTCGACCTCGAAGCGCTGACCGGACGCGGTCACCGCGGCCGTCGCCTCCGCGTAACTCATCGTCATGGAAGGTCTTCCACTCGCTCGGGGATGTAGTCGAGGTCGTGCAGCCGGGGTCTGCCCGCGGGCTGCCACGAGGGCAACAGCGCTCGGCGATGGCGTCCGCTCGTGTTGGGCGACGACCGGTGAACGAGGAACGCGCCGAACCAGATCACCGAACCCGCCGGCACCTCGACCACCACCTCGTTCGACGTGTCCAGGTTGGCCGGGTCGGTGAGGAATCGAGTCGGGTCCTTGGGGTCACGCGAGGCCGGACCCAGCTGGTGCGATCCGGGGAGCACGCGAACCGCGCCGTTGTCCGCGGTGGCGTCATCGAGGAAGACGATCGCCGTCACGACGTCGGCGGCGCGTTCGCCGGCGGCGACGTACCAGTACGGGAAGTCCTGGTGCCACGGGAACTCGCTGCCTTCCTTCGCCCGCTTGAGATTGAGCTTCGATGTGAACGGCCCGAGCGCGTCGGTTCCGAGCTCGTGACACACCGGCGCGGTCAGGCGCGGGTCGGAGAACAGCGCGTCGATGAGCGGGTCGAGGTGGTCGGCGGGCTCGATCAACCTGATCGCTTCGCTGCCTTCGTTCCACTCCCACTGGATGCCGGCACGGGACGAGAACTGGATGCGGTGTCCGTCCGCGAGGCGTCGCTCCGGTCCCGCTCCCGCGCGCTGCGCCCTTGTCGCCACACGGATTGCCACCCGCTCGGCAACCTCGCACAACTCGTCGACCTCATCCGAGCCGAGAACCGCCTCCTCGACGCGATAGCCGAGCTCTCCGAATGCCGGGCGGGACGTCACGAGTCCTTGTCCGCGACACCCGCGCTGTCGAAGGTGGCCATCTCGCCGAGGATCCGCGCGCCCGCCTCGAGGATCGGCAGCGCGAGGCACGCGCCCGAGCCCTCGCCGAGGCGCAGGCCCAGGTCGAGCAGCGGGGTGAGCCCGAGACGATCGAGCACGGCCGACGCGCCGGGCTCGGTCGACCGATGGCCGGCGAACACGTACGGAAGCACACCCGGGCACAGGTCGACTGCGGCGAGCAACGCGGCGCACACGACGACACCGTCGACGACGACCGGCACCTGAGCCGCCGCGCTGCCGACGATGAAGCCGGCGAGCGCCGCGATCTCGAGACCGCCCACTTCGGCCAGCACGGCGCGGCTGCCCGCATCGGGCTCGAGCCGTGCGACCGCTCGCTCGATGATGGAGGTCTTGCGCGCCAGCGTGGTGTCGTCGATGCCGGTGCCGCGGCCCGTGACCTCGACGGCATCGCGGCGCGTGAGCGCGGCGATCACGGCCGCGGCGGAGGTCGTATTGCCGATGCCCATCTCACCGGTGACGAGGGCGCGCGCTCCACCGTCGACGAGTTGCGCTGCGACATCGGCACCCACGTCGAGCGCGCGCT
>DASZHU010000002.1:0-7756 GCA_035937605.1 Acidimicrobiales bacterium
CTCTGTCGCAGAGGAAGGGAACCGCAGGATGACACGCTGGGACTTTACGTCGGAATCGGTCACCGAGGGCCATCCGGACAAAATGGCCGACCAGATTTCCGACGCGATCCTCGACGCGATATTGGACCAGGACCCGCTCGCTCGCGTCGCATGCGAGACACTCCTCACAACCGGTTTGGTCGTTGTCGCCGGCGAAATAACAACCAGTGCTTACGTCGAGATACCTCAGATAGTTCGCGAGGTGATCTCCGGGATCGGTTATACAAGCTCGGAAATGGGTTTCGACGGGCTTACGTGCGGCGTGGCAGTCTCGATCGGCCAGCAGTCCGCAGACATAGCCATGGGTGTCGACAACGCTTACGAGGTCCGACAGGGGACGAGCGGCGAGGACGCCCTTTTTGGCCAGGGCGCGGGCGACCAGGGGATGATGTTCGGCTACGCGTGCGACGAGACCGAAGACCTCATGCCGCTGCCGATCTGGCTGGCGCACCGGTTGGCGCACCGTCTCTCCGAGGTACGAAAGGCCGGCATCCTGCCGTACCTGCGCCCGGATGGGAAGACGCAGGTCACGTTCGACTACGAGGACGGCAAGCCGGTCCGCCTGAAGACGGTGCTGATCTCGACGCAGCACGCGCCGGGGCTCGACGCCGAGACGCTGATCAAGCCGGACCTGATCGAGCACGTCATCCATCCGCTCGTGCCCGCGCAGTTCGCGGAGGATCGCTACGACGTGTGGGTCAACCCAACGGGGTCGTTCGAGCTCGGTGGACCGCACGCCGACTGCGGGCTCACCGGCCGCAAGATCATCGTCGACACGTACGGCGGCATGGCCCGCCACGGCGGCGGCGCCTTCTCGGGCAAGGATCCGTCGAAGGTCGACCGCTCTGCCGCGTACGCGGCGCGTTGGGTGGCGAAGAACGTCGTCGCCGCCGGCGCGGCGAAGCGGTGCGAGATCCAGGTGGCGTACGCGATCGGCGTCGCCCGTCCGGTGTCCGTGATGGTGGAGACGTTCGGCACCGAGACCATCGACGTCGAAGCCATCTCGAAGGCCGTGCAGGACGTGTTCGACCTGCGGCCCGCGGCGATCATCCGCGACCTCGACCTGCGCCGGCCGATCTACAAGCGCACCGCGGCGTACGGGCACTTCGGTCGTCAGGAGAAGGAGTTCACCTGGGAGACCGCATCGCGGGCGGACGACCTGAAGTCCGCCCTCGGCCTCTGACCTCTTGATCGTCACCGTCGCTCCGGATGTCGCGGGGCTGGACGGCAAGGAGTTCGACTACCTCGTTCCCGACAAGCTCGCGGGTCAGGTTCGTGTCGGCAGCGTCGTGCGCATCGATCTGCAAGGACGCCGGGTGCGGGCCTGGGTCGTGGCGACCGGGAGCGAGCCGCCGCCGGGAGTGCCGCTCAAACCGATCGCGCAGGTGTCGCGCGGTGGGTTCGCCCCCGAGATCCTGGAGCTCGCCCGGTGGGCGTCGTGGCGGTGGGCGGGTCGCATCGTCCACCTGCTCGACACCGCGACGACCGCGACGGCGCGCGTCACCGACGGTGTGAGCGCGGCGCCCGGCGTGACGCTCGTGCGCGTGCCGCCCGCGGCGCCGCTGCCGATGTTCCGCAACGCGCTCGCGGTCCAGGGACGCCGGTCGTCGGCCTGGGCGTCGGTGGACCGGTGCGACGCGGTCGTCGTGTACGACGAGCACGACGAAGCACTGAAGGAAGAGCGCGTACCCGCGTGGCACGCGCGTGACGTTGCCGTTGAGCGCGCCCGGCGCGCAGGGGTGCCATGTGTCCTCGTGTCACCGTGCCCGTCGCTCGAGGCCCTCACTGTCGCGGACCGCGTCGTGGAGCCATCGCGCGCCGAGGAGCGTGCCGGGTGGCCGATCCTCGATGTCGTCGATCGCCGCGGCGACGATCCGCGCTCGGGGCTGTACTCGCGTCATCTCGTGGACACGATCCGCCGCCACGAGGGACGGGCCGTGCTCTGCATCCTGAACCGCAAGGGCCGGCTCCGGATGCTCGCGTGCCGCGCCTGCGGCGAGGTTGCCCGTTGCGAGCGGTGCGACGCCGCAGTCGGCCAACCCCAGGGCGCACTCGTGTGTGAGCGCTGTGGGTCGGAGCGCCCCGTGGTGTGCCTGGCCTGCGGTTCGACGGCGATGCGCACCCTGCGGGTCGGGGTCGGGCGCGCGCAGGAGGAGATGGACGCCCTACTCGGGCCGGGACGGGTCGAGGTCGGGACCGAGGCGCTGTTGCACGCCGCTCCCGCGAACGTCGGCGTTGTTGCCTTCCTCGACTTCGACCAGGAGCTGCTCGCGCCGCGCTATCGCGCCAGCGAGCAGGCGATGGCACTGCTGGCTCGTGCGGCGCGAATCCTCGGACCGCGCGCGGGTGGCGGTCGGCTCGTGGCGCAGACCCGCAACCCGAAGCACGCGGTGCTCGACGCGGTGCAGCACGCGGACCCGAGCCGGATGGTCGCGGCCGAGCTCGAGCGCCGCCGGGCGCTCGGTTTCCCTCCGTCGACCGCGCTCGCCGCCGTGTCCGGCGCGGCCGCGAGCGAGTTCATCGACGCGCTCGGCGCGCCGCTCGGGGTCGATATCCTCGGGCCGGTGGACGACCGCTGGCTCCTGCGGTCTCCCGATCACGCCACGCTGTGCGACGCGCTCGCGACCGCGCCACGCCCGAAGGGCCGCGTCCGCGTCGAGGTCGATCCCCTCAGGGTGTGAGACAACGTCAGAAGCCGGTGGTGGCCCACGGCGCGCGGACGCCCCGCATCGAGCGGTCGAGCCGCGCGAGGGCTCCCGTCGTGAGCTCGGTGACGCGACCGGCGGTGACGTACGGCGCCACGGGCGAGCCGCCGAGGTACATCGCGCCCACGACGTCGACGCCCAGGGCAACGTCTGCGGCGTCATCCGTCGGCGCGCAGGTCGCGGACTCCGCGTCGCCTTCCAGACGGAACCGCCCCCCACCGAGCGTGTCGTCGTCCACATCGAGCACGATCGAGATCGGGACGTCGTAGCGACGCGTTGCGAGCGCCGCGGGCACGTCGAGCAGGCGGACCCACATGTTGTCGCTGCGGTCGACCTGGCGTGCCACCCGTCCGTTCACGAACAACGGACGGACGTCTTCGTCGATGGCGCGGACGTTGAGCCGAACCCCGGTGACCCAGTCGATCGCGCAGAGGAAGCGCACGAGGTCCGCGAACGCGTCGTGCGTCACGGCGATGAGCTCCTGGACGTTCACCTTCATTTGAGGTTGGTTGTGCACCCACTCGTCGCCCGCGTCGTACACCGCGTAGCCGTCGACGACGCCGCGTTCGTCTCGGTGCACAACGCGGAACCGGCTCTTCGGTGGCGTGTCGCCGGGGCGCGACCTCACGTCGAGGCGCAGGTCCCATGCGACGCTCTCGCGCGTGATCGCGCCGGGCGTCATGAGTCGGTGACGATCGAAGGGCTCGGGGGCGAGGTCCCGCAGCGTGGCGAGGTCGACGACCTCGACCGATCCGCGCATCGTCGGGTCGAGGAACTCGGCCGCGCCGGCGTCGATCACGGTGCCCGCCGCTTCGACTGCCATGCCGTATCCGAACCGTCCGTAGATCGGCCACTCCGCGGCAATCAACATCGCGATGGTCTCGCCCCGGGCCACCGCATCGGCCAGCTGCGTCTGCATCATCTCGCGCAGCAGGCCCTGCCGCCGGTGCGTCGGCAGCACCGTGACCTGCGTGACCGCCGCCATCGGCGCGGTCTGACCTCCCGGCACGGTGAGGCTCGTGCCGAACGACCCTGTGGTGCCGCAGAGCGAGCCGTCGACGAACGCGCCGAACCGGCGGGTCAGGTCGTTCATGTAGAAGCGGGCGAAGTCGAGCTGCTCGTCGTTCACGTCGTTGCCGAACAGGAAGCCCGTTCCGAGACAACGGAGATACGCGCCGATCTCGTCGTCGGTGATCGAACGGACCTCAACGTCACTCACGGCTCTCGTCCCCACTCTTGACGTCGCGCCTCGTAGAGCGCGATCGATGCGGCGGTCGCGACGTTAAGCGACCCGACCTTGCCCAGCTGCGGGAGATACGCGAGCGCGTCGCACGCGCGCAGCGCGCCCGCCGAGATCCCGTGGTCCTCGTTGCCGACGACGAGACAGACCGCGGCCGGTAGCGCCAACTCGTGCATCGGCACCGCACCCTCGGCGAGCTCGATGCCGACGACGTGGAAGCCGCCGCCTCGTGCCGCGTCGATCGCCTCGACGGCCGTGCCGGTGCTCGGCAGGTCGAGGTAGCGATCGGTGCCGAGCGCCGTCTTGCGCACTCCTGGACTCGCGACCGCTGCGGTGGCGCCGGCCAGCCACACGGTCTCGACTCGAAGGGCGGCGGCCGTCCGAACGATCGCACCGACGTTGAACGGGCTCTGTACGGAATCGAGCACGAGTGCGAGCCGGCCGTCGGTTCGGTGACGCCATTCGCGATGGAGGCGCTTCAGACCAGTGGGGTCGAGCGCCTTCACCCGCGTCGCACCTCGAGGATTCGGTAGCCGGCACGCGAACGCAGGCGGACGGCCGGCCAACCTCGTTCTGCGAGCCAAGCTGCGAGGGAGTCGGAGCCGAGGTGCTTCTGCACGACGAACCGCGCCCGGCCGCCGTCGACCAGTCGTTCGAGCCACTGCAGGAGCAGCGGGTGCAGCGCCTTCTTTCCGATGCGGATCGGCGGGTTCGACCAGATCGCCGCGAACCGCGCCTCGTCGGGCACGTCGTCGGGGGCGGCGATCTTCACGTTCGAGAGTCCGTTCAACGCCGCGTTCGCGCCACACAGCTGACGAGCGCGTGCATTCACGTCGACGGCCCACACCGTCGATTCGGGCACGCGTCGCGCCATCGTCAGCGCGATCGGCCCGTAACCGCATCCGAGGTCGAGCAGATCGTGTTCGCCAGGGGGCAGGCCACCCGGTTCGGTCAGGAGCAGCTTCGTTCCGACATCGATCGCGTCGGCCGCGAACACACCGCGGTCGGTGCGAAGCGTGAGCCGCGCGTCGGGCAGGACGAGCTCGATCGTGCGCGGACGAGACGAGACCGATGGCTCAGGCTCAAAGTACTGAGATGTTCCGGCCATCGATGGGCGACGGTAGCCTCGTACCGCAATGCCGCCCTACAGCATCCGCCTCTTCGGCGACCCCGTGCTCAAGCAGAAGGCCGCCGAGATCACCGATGTCGACGGCACGCTCGTGCAG
This sequence comes from Acidimicrobiales bacterium, assembly GCA_035937605.1. Lineage (GTDB taxonomy): Bacteria > Actinomycetota > Acidimicrobiia > Acidimicrobiales > JACDCH01 > DASUCS01. Next base: position 5,211 of record DASZHU010000002.1, read on the forward strand.
CTAGCCGACGACATGATCGTCACGTTGCGCGACGCGGCTGGTCTCGGCCTGGCGGCCCCGCAGGTCGGCGTGCAACGGCGGCTGTTCGTGTACGACCTGCGCGACGACGATGGGCCGAAGGTCATCGTGAACCCGGCGATCAGCGAGGCGCGCGGGGAGTGGACGTACGAGGAGGGGTGTCTCTCGGTGCCCGGCCTCGCATGGGAGATCGTGCGTCCGAAGGAGGTGCACCTCACCGGTTACGACCTCGACGGCAACGAGGTGTCCCTGGAGGCCGACGAACTCACGGCCCGTCTGTTCCAGCACGAGCTCGACCACCTTGATGGCGTCCTGCTGCTCGAGCGGCTCGATGCGGACACGCGTAAGCAGGCGTTGCGCACGCTGCGGGAGATCGCGATGAACGGCGGGTTCGAGGCGCAGCGCAGCTCGCACGACCTTTGAGGATCGTCTACCTCGGGACGCCCGAGATGGCGGTGGCAACGCTGCGGGCGCTGGTCGGAGCCGGACACGACGTTGCGCTCGTGGTCACGGCGTCCGACAAACGTCGAGGGCGCGGCGGCGCGCTGGTGCCGAGTGCGGTGAAGACCGCTGCGTCGGAGCTCGGGCTCCCGGTGACCGATCGCATCGACGACATCCTCGAGCTCGACCCGCGCGCCGAGCTCGGCGTCGTCGTCGCGTACGGCCGGCTCATCAAGCCGCACGTGTTCGAGACAGTGCCGATGGTGAACGTGCACTTCTCCTTGCTGCCGCGGTGGCGCGGTGCGGCGCCGCTCGAACGTGCCATCCTCGCCGGCGACGAACGCACCGGCGTCTGCCTGATGGACATCGAGGAGACGCTCGACACCGGCGGGGTGTACGGCTGCACTGAGGTGCCGATCCACCCCGATGCCACGGCGGCGCAGCTGCGGGCCGCTCTGGTGGATGCCGGCACCGAGCTCGTTCTCGACGCGCTCGACCACGGCCTCGGGCCGGCGGTTCCCCAAGTCGGTGAACCGGTGTACGCGAAGAAGATCGAGCCCCACGAGCTCGAGTTGGACTGGACCAGGCCCGCCGTCGAGCTGCATCGAATCGTCCGGCTCGGTGGCGCGTGGACGACGCACCACGGCCGGCGACTCAAGGTGTGGCGTAGCGCCCTGCCCGCGTCCGATGAGGGCATCGCGATCCCGACGGGCACGGAGCCGCTCGGGCTCGTCGAGGTGCAGCCGGAAGGCAAACGGCGCATGCCCGCCCGCGCGTGGGCGAACGGCGCCCACTGGCGGGCCGGCGAGCGACTCGGCGAGTGAACGCCCGCGAGGTTGCCCTTCGCGCGCTCGCTCGCATCGAGGACGAAGGCGCGTACGCGAACTTGGCATTGAGAGGTGAGCTCGAACGTTCATCCCTCGACGAGCGCGACCGCCGGTTCGTGACCGAGCTCGTGTACGGCGCGACTCGGATGCGGCGCGCGTGCGACCACCTCGTCGACGGCTTCCTGCTGCGTCCCGTCACGGCCGACGTGCGTCGGGTGTTGCGCCTCGGCGCGTACCAGTTGCAGTTTGCCGACGTGCCCGCGCACGCGGGCGTGAGCGAGACCGTGAGCCTGGCCCCGCCGAAGGTGCGCGGCCTGGTGAACGCCGTGCTCCGCCGCGTCGCGGAGCAGACCGCCACGTGGCCCGACTGCGCCACCGAGCTGAGCTATCCCGACTGGATCGTCGAGATCGCCGACCGCGACCTTGGGCGCGACAGCGCGGATTCGGCGCTCCGCCAGATGAACGAGCGCGCGGAAGTCACCGTGCGCGCCGACGGCTACCGCCAGGACGTCGGATCGCAGTGGATCGCCGAGCTCGTCGACGCGGAGCCGGGACATCGTGTCGTCGATCTCTGCGCAGCACCGGGCGGCAAGGCAACCGCGATGGCCGCGAGCGGTGCCTTCGTCGTTGCGACGGACATCCGTCCGTCCCGTCTCCGGCTCGTCGTGGAGAACGGCCTGACGACGGTGGTGGTCGCGGACGGCAGGCGTCCTGCCCTCGCGCCGCGCTCCTTCGACCGCGTTCTAGTCGACGCGCCGTGCAGTGGCCTCGGCGCGCTCCGCCGGCGGCCCGACGCGCGATGGCGCATCCACGCCGAGGACGTCGACGTTCTCGCCGCGCTCCAACGCGAGCTCGTCGACGCGGCCGTCGATCTGCTGCGTCCCGGGGGAGTGCTCGTGTACAGCGTGTGCACGTTCACGGCGGACGAGACGCTCGGCATCGACGACCATCTCGCCACGTTGCATCCCGAGCTCGCCGCGCTCGCGCCGCCCGGCGCGCCGTGGCGTCCGTGGGGGAGGGGCGCGCTGGTGTTGCCGCACGACGCCGGTACCGACGGCATGAGCGTGCTGCGCCTCCAGTCTCCGAAGAACGCGCGGAGCTGACCGCGTAGGGTCGCTCGACATGGCGACGCTCCTCGCAAAGGTGTTGACCGTGTCCGACGGCGTGGTCGCGGGGACGCGCGACGACAAGTCCGGCGACGCGCTCGTCGACGCGTTGTCGAGCGCCGGCTTCGAGGTCGTCGACCGTCGAGTCTCGGCC
>DASZHU010000003.1:0-2832 GCA_035937605.1 Acidimicrobiales bacterium
CGATGCCCTCGTGCAACGCCGAGCCGGGGATGTCTTCGACGCCTTCCATCAACTCGATGAGGAACGACTCCGCGCCGGGTCGCACGGGCGCGAAACCCACCCCGCAGTTGCCCATCACGACAGTCGTCACACCGTGCCAGCTGGACGGCGACATCTGCGGGTCCCACGTCGCCTGACCGTCGTAGTGCGTGTGCACGTCGACCCAACCCGGTGCGGCGATCAAACCATCGCCATCGAGCTCACGCGCAGCCCGGTCGGCGCGGCCGCCGACAGAAGAGATGAGGTCCCCGTCGATCGCGATGTCACCGACGACGGATGGCGCGCCCGTCCCGTCGACGATGTGCGCCCCTCTGATCACAAGATCATGCATGGGGAGTGAAATTAGGTGACCGACTCGATCGGCGCCGAATCGGGGCAACGTAAGGTGGCCGGGTTCTCGAGGCCGGCGGGAGAGGGCGGGACACCGCCCTGGTCGTGACGGTGGACGCGGCCAGGGCGCTCGTCCCGTCAGTTGCCGAACATCATCAGCCACTGCTCCGCGGTGCGTGGTCGGAACACGTAATTCAACTGACGCGTCTCGCCCATCGACGCCGAGGGCTCCGTCGAGTACTGGTGCCCAGGGAACAGGATCGCGTCGTCGGGAACCTTGGCCAGCTTCTGCGTGAGGCTCTCGTACATCGCCTGCGGATCGCCGCCGGGCAGGTCGAGCCGTCCGCAACCCTCGAGGAACAACGTGTCGCCCGACACGAGCCGGCCGTCGACGAAGAAGCATTGGCTTCCCGGCGTGTGCCCCGGTGTGTGGATGAGCTCGATCGGGATGTCGCCGACCATCACCGTGTCGCCCGACTGGTGTTCGACGAGATCCGACTCCGACGCGTCCGTGACGCGCTTCACCCACGGCGCCTCGTCGGCCTGGATGTGGATCGGCACGGGGTTGAGCGTGAGCAGCTCGCGCACGCCGGAGATCGTGTAGCCCCCCATCGATCCGCCGACGTGATCAGGGTGGTAGTGGGTGGCGAGCGCACCGGTGAGCTTCATGCCGTCGGCGGCGAGGATGTCGAGCAGGCCACGGATGTCGTAGGCGGCATCGACCACCACGGCATCGCCGGTCTCGCGGTCGCCGATGAGGTACACGAAGTTGACCATCTGGCGGGCGACGTTGTCGTGCTGCGCGAAGTCGCGGCCGGAGAGCAGCTGACGGAAGTAGAGCCGATCGTCCATCAACGCATGCTACGGAAGTGCTCCCGGAGCACCGCTCGGTAGGCCTCGTCGAACCGGTCGTAGTCGTGTCGCAGCGCGGCGCCCGGCCATTCACCTGGCAGCAGCTCCTCGGGCAGCAGCGGATCGGCCTGGAAGTGGCGTAGCACCGCGGCGGACACAACGAAACCGTCGGCGAGCCGGCTCGAATCGTGCGCCTCGAGCGGACCGATCAGCTCGCGCATGTCGGCCCGCAGCTCGCGGGCTCGCTCCGCCCACGCGCGGCGGTTCCACAGGCGCGAGGCCAGCGACGGGTCGACGTCCCGGGCGTGCACGATGGTGCACTGCTCGCCGACCACGCCCGGCCATGTGACGTCGATGTTGTCGGGGCGCAGCCACACGCCTTCGCGCAGCTCGGCGAGCCGAACCGATTCCAGCGCGACCCGCAACTCGGCGCGGGCAGCGGCGTCGCGACGTTCGCCGATGACGATCGTCATCACCCATCCACCGTGCCAGCGATGCCGCGTCGCCCTTCGACTGGCTGACTGCCGCGCTTGCCGCTCGAGCAGTCGCGGTCCCGCGAGCGAGTAGGTGCCGTCGTCGGTCTGCAACTCGCCCGCGGCGACCATGCGCGACAGCGCGGTGCGGGCGGTGCCCTCCGCGATCCCGAACAGTTCGGCCGCCTGCACGAGGGCGCGGCCGGGAAGCCGAGGCGGCTCCGTGCCGAGCAGCGTGCTCGCGATCACCGACCGGGCGGTCATTGCTCTCGGGGTGTTACGTAGTTGCGTCACGCGTAGAGGAAGTGTAACATCACTCCTCGATGGCCGTGACGATGCTGCCGCGGGCCGAGGCCCGTCCTGAGGTGCTCCCCACCGAACGGCTCACGAAGTCGGGCATGCCGGTGCCGGCAGTGCGAGCCGAGTTGCGCCGCATCCCGAATCTTGCGAACGCCTGGACCGTGGCCTTCATCTGGCTCAGCACGATCGCGATCTTCGTCGGTGCGATCGTGATCTCGCAGCCGTTCGCTTGGCTTGCCGCCTTCGTGCTCATGGGTCCGCAGTTCGCTCGCTTCGCCAGCCTGTCGCACGAGGCCGCGCACCGGCTGCTCTTCAGCAACAAGCGGATCAACGACTTCGTCGGACGTTGGGTCGTCGGCTACCCCGCCTGGGTGTCGACCGACCTGTACCGGCGAGGTCACATGGCCCACCACAAGGACGAGTTCGGGCCGAATGAGCCCGACATGAATTTGTACAACGGCTATCCGATCACGCCGGCATCGATGCGCCGCAAGCTGAAGCGCGACGCGTTCGGCAACAGCGGTTGGAAGAACCTCAAGGGACTGTTTCGCGGGCTGAAGTTCGAAGGCTCGCGTGCTCACGCCGTGCGCATCCTCGCCTCGCAGCTGGTACTCCTCGCGATCCTGACCCTGTTCGGCTGGCCGCAGCTCTACGTCTTCCTGTGGTTCGGACCGTTCATGACCGAGTGGCGTGTCATCAACCGGCTGCGCTCGATCGCGGAACATGGCGGCATGCAGCGATCCGACGACCGCCGGCTCACCACCCATACCGTGAAGCAGTCGCTGCTCCCCAACTTCTTCATGGTGCCGTACAACATCGGCTACCACCTGTCGCACCA
>DASZHU010000004.1:0-1617 GCA_035937605.1 Acidimicrobiales bacterium
CTGTGATCGCGGCCGGCGGTGGCGCGGTGCTCGCCGCCTCCACCCGCGGGCGATTGCAGGCACCCGAGGTCTTCGTCGTGTGGCTCACGGCCGCACCCGAGTTCCTCGCGTCGCGAATCACGAAGACGGTCCACCGTCCTCTGCTCGACGGCGACCCTGTGGCCACGCTGACGCGCCTCGCCGCGGAGCGGGCAGGCCTCTACGCGCAAGTCGCGGACGCGACCTACGACGTGCAACCGGCGCATCGAGCTGCGCCGAAGGCCGAGGCGAAGGACAACATCGCGCGGTCGATCGCCGGGCTCGTCTCGGAGCGCGTGTGATCACCGTTGCCGTCGACCTCGGCGACCGCGCCTACGACGTACTGATCGGGTCCGGCGCGCGCGAGTGGCTGTCCTCGGTGCTGCCGGCGGGAGCGAAGCGCGCCGCGATCGTGACGCAGGACGACATCGGCTTCGAGGTCGATCCCGGTGTCGACCACAAGACGTTCTCCCTGGGCAGCGGCGAGCCGGCGAAGACGCTCTCCAGCGTGGAGGTGCTGTGTCGCGAGTGGGCGCAGTGGGGGCTCACCCGGGCCGACGCCGTGGTCGCGGTCGGGGGTGGCGTCGTCACCGACGTCGGCGGGTTCGCGGCGGCCGTCTACCACCGCGGCGTCGCGGTGGTGCACGTGCCGACCACGATCCTCGGGATGATCGACGCCGCCATCGGCGGCAAGACCGGCGTCAACCTGCCGGAGGGCAAGAACCTGGTGGGCGCGTTCTGGCAGCCCGCGGCCGTGCTGTGCGACATCGATGCCCTCGCGACACTGCCTCCGCGGGAGCGCCGTAGCGGGATGGGGGAGCTCGCCAAGTACCACTTCCTCGACGCGGGCGCGCTCGACCTCGACGCGTTGCCGATCGACGAGCAGATCGCGGCGTGCGTGCGCATCAAGGCCGAGGTGGTCGCGTCCGACGAGCGCGAGGGCGACCGGCGGGCGATCCTCAACTACGGCCACACCCTCGGGCACGCGCTCGAGACGGCCGGGCACTACGACCTGCGTCATGGCGAAGCCGTGGCGATCGGGTTGGTGTTCGCCGCGGAGCTCGCGCACGCGCTCGGGCGCATCGACCGAGACCGGGTGCAGGAACACCGTCGGGTGGTGGTTGCCTACGACCTGCCGTCCTCGCTCCCCGGCGCCGTCGACCACGACGAGCTCGTGACATTGTTCGCCCGCGACAAGAAGGCGACCGACGGTGTGCTGTTCGTCCTGGACGGTCCGAACGGTGTCGAAGCCGTCCGCGACGTGCCCCGCGACGCGATCGATCTCGCCCTCGACAAGGTGGCCGCCCGATGACGACCGTGCTCGTGCTCAGCGGGCCGAACCTCAACCTGCTCGGTGACCGTGAGCCGGAGGTGTACGGCACCGACACGATCGACGATCATGTCGCCGCGTTCACGAAGGCGCTCGACGGCGCCGCCGAGGTCGAGCACGTGCAGTCGAACCACGAGGGCGAGCTGGTCGAGGCGATTCACGGCGCGCGAGGTCGCTGCGCGGCCATCGTGATCAATCCGGGTGCGTTCACGCACTACGCCTGGTCGCTCCACGACGCCCTTGCCGCGTTCGACGGCATCGTGATCGAG
>DASZHU010000005.1:0-3593 GCA_035937605.1 Acidimicrobiales bacterium
GATCGCGAGGAGCTCGGCGCCGCTGTTCGCACCGCGTATCTGCCGGCGCTGCTCACGGCGCTCGCTCACGCGCTCGGTGATCTGTCGCTGCTCCGCGACGACCTGCGACCCGATCCGGAGCGGCTCCAGTTGCCGTCGGCCGGGCTGGGCCGCGAGCAGCGGGCGGCCGCTCGAGAGCTGGCGATCGACTGCCTCCAGGTCTTGGGCGATGGCGGGGGCGAGCCACCGGCCGCGGACGAGGCCGTCTTGCGCCAGCTGGTGTCGTTCGTCATCGGCGAGCCGGTCTCGGATGAATACTTCGAGCTCTTGACCGAGGAGCTAGGCGTCGGCCCCCACGACGCTCGGACGCCCGCCTGGCACAAGCGCGAGCTCGACGCGACCCGCCCGTTCTCGGCGGTCATCGTCGGCGCCGGTATGTCGGGCCTCGTGGCTGCGCACCGCTTCGCGGAAGCGGGCCTGCCGTTCACCGTGATCGAGAAGAACGCGGATGTGGGCGGCACGTGGTTCGAGAACCGCTATCCGGGCTGTCGCGTCGACGTGCCCAACCACCTCTACAGCTACTCGTTCTTCAAGCGCAACGACTGGCCGCAGCGATTCACGCCTCAGGAGAAGCTGCTCGACTACTTCCGCGACGCCGCTGACGCGTTCGACATCCGCAAGCACATCCGCTTCGATACCGAGGTGATCCGGGCCCGCTACGACGACGCCACGAACGAGTGGCGGGTCACCGTGCGGTCCGGCGACGGGGTCGACGAGACGTTGTACGCCAACGTGTTGGTCAGCGCGGTTGGGCAGCTGAACCGACCCCGGCTTCCCGACATCGTCGGTCGGGACTCGTTCCGCGGCGCGTCGTTCCACTCCGCGCGCTGGGACCACACCGTCGATCTGCGGAACGCCCGCGTCGCCGTCATCGGCACGGCCGCCAGCGGCATCCAACTGATCCCGGCCCTCGCCGGCGAGGTCGCCGAGCTCCACGTCTACCAGCGCACGCCGAACTGGTTCATGCCGACCCCCGACTACCACGCCGACACGCCGGCACCGATGCAATGGCTGCTCGATCACGTGCCGACGTATCACGAGTGGTACCGGCTCTCGCTGTTCTGGCGGTTGTCGGAAGGCATGCTTGCGTCCGCGCGCGTCGATCCGGAGTGGTCGGGCCATCCGGGGTCGGTGAGCGCGCAGAACGATGCCCTGCGAATGCTGCTGACGCAGTATCTCGAAGCGCAGTTCGCCGACACGCCGGAACTGTTGACGCGCCTCGTGCCCGACTATCCGCCGCTGGCCAAGCGCATCCTGCTCGACAACGGCGTGTGGGCCTCGACGCTGAAGCAGGATCACGTCGAGCTGGTGACGGATGCGATCCAGGAGATCACCCCGACTGGTGTCGTGGCGGGCGACCGAGAGCGCGGGGTCGACGCGATCGTCTACGCCACCGGCTTCCGGGCCTCGGAATTCCTCACGCCCCTTCGCGTCGAGGGCCGCGGCGGTCGCGATCTGCACGAGAGCTGGAACGGTGACGCCCGCGCGTACCTCGGCATCACCGTGCCGGACTTCCCGAACCTCTTCTTCCTCTACGGGCCGAACACGAACCTCGTCGCCAACGGCTCGATCATCTACTTCAGCGAGTGCGCGGTGCAGTACATCCTGAGCGGTGTTCGGCAGCTGCTCGAGCGGCGCGCGAATGCAGTCGATTGCAAGCCGGCTGTCCACGCCGAGTACAACACCGGCATCGACGCCGCCAACCGCATGATGGCGTGGGGCCACGCGAGCGTGAACACGTGGTACCGCAACGCCGCGGGGCGCATCGCGCAGAACTGGCCGTACACCTTGCTCGAGTACTGGCGGCGAACGCGCGAACTGGATCTCGCCGACTACGAGCTCCTCTGATCGGGTGCTAGGAGCCGAGCCTCCTCGAGAGCGCGTCGCACGAGCACCTTCGTCAGGTGACGGCGGAACTCCGGCGTGGCGTTGAGATCCGAAGGTGGATCGGTGCCTTCGTCGGCCACGTTCGCCGCGTCGGCGGCGGACGCCCCGGACCCGACGGCGTTCTCGGCGGCGGTGGCGCGCAGCGGTGTGGACCCGACGTTCACGAGGCCGATTCCGGTCGTGCCGTTGCGGATGCACGCGACCCCGACGATGGCCCAGTCCTGCGCGCGGCGGTTGAACTTCTGGAACGACCATCCCGCATTCGGCACCTTCGGCACGCGGATCTCGGTGAGCAGCTCGTCCGCGCCGAGTGCGGTTTCGAGAAAACCCGTGAAGAAGTCGTCGACGCCGATCTCGCGGGCGCCGTTGGGCCCTTGCGCAACGAGCGTCGCCCTCAGTGCGACGAGCACCGCGGGAAGGTCGGATGCCGGATCTCCGTGCGCGACCGAACCACCGATGGTGCCGCGGTGACGCACCTGTGGATCACCGACCTGTCCGGCAGCGTGACGGAGGAGCGGAACCTGCGCGCCGAGCAGATCGGAGTGCTCGAGGTCGTGGTGGCGCGTGAGCGCCCCGACGGCCACGTGATCGCCGCCGTCGCGAATGTACGACAGCTCGCTCAGGCGGCCCACGTCGATGAGCGCCGAGGGAGTCGCGAGGCGCAGCTTCATGAGCGGCAGCAACGAGTGACCGCCCGCGATCAGCTTGGCGTCGTCGCCGTGCTCGCCGAGCAGCGAGATCGCTTCGTCGGCCGAGCCGGCGCGGACGTAGTCGAAGCTGGCCGGGATCATGCCGAGGCCTCTTGCCGGGCCGCGGCGAGCACCGACTGCACGATGTTGTGGTAGCCGGTGCAGCGGCAGAGGTTGCCCTCGAGCCCTTCGCGCACCGACCGTTCGTCCGTCACGCGTCCCTCCTGCACGAGCGACACGGCCGCCATCACCATTCCCGGTGTGCAGAAGCCGCACTGGAGCCCGTGGTTCGCCTGGAAGGCGGCCTGCATCGGATGGAGCTCGTCGCCGCTCGCGAGGCCTTCGATGGTCGTGATGTCCTGACCGTCGGCCTGCACCGCCAGCATCGTGCACGACTTCACCGACTCGCCGTTGATGTGCACGGTGCAGGCCCCGCACGACGACGTGTCGCACCCGACATTGGTTCCAGTGAGGCCGACGACATCACGGAGGTACTGCACGAGGAGAAGTCGGGGCTCGACCTCGTGCGCTGTCGCCTGCCCGTTGACGGTGATCGAGACGCGCATGGCCGCATCTTCTCGCGAATCTCGGGGCCGTGCGGCCCAGAGCGCCGACGGCCGAGTTGACGCGGCGCGATCGAGTCAGCAGTCTGCGCCCGTGCCCGGGGGACCGCTCTCCGATCAGGACACCCGCAGCTGATGGCCCATCCGTTGCGCGAGGTGGCGATCGTGGGCGTGCACAACACGGCGCAGGCCCGCCAGCTCGAGGGCCACGATTCGATGTCGATTGCCGTGGAGGGAGCGCTGGGCGCGCTCGCGGACGCAGGCATGTCCATCGACGACGTCGACGGGATCGCGGGGCAGTTCGCGGCGGACATCGTGCTCGGTGCGCGGCTTGGTCCGTGTTCGCGCAAGCTGTCCACCCACGGCATACCGACCGTGCTCGAGGCCGCGTCGATGATCGCGTTCGGCGAGTGCG
>DASZHU010000006.1:0-4244 GCA_035937605.1 Acidimicrobiales bacterium
GCCGCACCCGCTGTCGTGGCCCGAGCGACGGCGAGTTGGCGATGTCGAACCGCACCTCGACCTTGGTGTTGGAACGGTTGGCGTGCTGTCCACCCGGCCCCCCACTCGCGGTGAATCGCCACTCGAGCTCGTCGAGTGGGATCGCCAGCGTGCGGTTCACCCGAAGCACGTCCTCCACGGCTGTCTAGGCTCGCACGCCGTGACCCCCGTCCTGCTGGTTCATGGCTTCGCGACCTCCGCCGAACGCACGTGGGGCGACAACGGCTGGATCGACCTCCTCCGCGACGTGGGGCGCACCGTCATCGCCGTCGACCTGCTCGGTCACGGGCGAGCCGACAAGCCGCACGACCCCGCGGCCTACGACCAGCTCGAGGCGCTCGTCGCGGCCGAACTGCCGGACGAGCCGGTCGACGCCATCGGGTTCTCACTCGGCGCTCGCGTGATCCTCACCATCGCGGCGGAGCAGCCTGAGCGCTTCAACCGGATCGTCGTCACCGGTGTCGGCGCGAACCTCTTCCGCGACGAGCCGCGCGACCTGATTGCGAGCGCGGTCCGCGGTGAGGGCGACATCGACAACCCGGTCGCCCAGTACTTCGCCGGGCTCGCACGGCAACCGGGCAACGACACCGAGGCGCTCGTCGCGTGTATGTCGTCGCCGCGCCAGAGGCTGGACGACGGTCGCCTCGGCAAGATCACCGCGCCCGTGCTGGTCGTGATCGGCGAGAACGACTTCGCCGGCCCCGGCGACCCTCTTGCGGACGCGTTACCCGACGCCACGCTCGTCACGCTGCGCGGGCTGGATCATTTCGCCACCCCGAAGGACTTCCGAACGCTCGACGCCGCGCTCGAGTTCATCGGCGCGGTGTAGCCGGCCCCTGACGATGCCCGGCTCGTCATTCGTTCTCGGCGTCGACCTCGACGGCGTCTGCGGCGACTACACCTCCGCGTTCGCCGACGTTGTCGCCGCCGAACGTCACGTCGACGCGATCGACCTCCCGTCGCAACGCGGATGGGATTTCGCCGAATGGGCGCTCGAGGATCTCGGCGGCTTCGACTCCGTACACCGTCGCGCCGTGATGGACCACCGCATGTTCCGCACGATGCCCGTCATGCCGGGCGCGGCCGAGGCGCTGTGGCGGCTGTCCGATGCGGGCGTGTGGATCCGCATCATCACGCACCGGTTGTGGGTGAACTGGGGCCATGCCATCGCCGTGAGCGACACCGTCGAGTGGCTCGATCATCACGCCATCCCGTACCGCGACATCTGCTTCCTCGGCCGCAAGCCCGAGGTCGAGGCCGACTGCTACGTCGACGACAGCCCCGACGTGGTCGCCGCGCTCCGTAAGGCCGGAAACATGGTCATCGTCTTCGATGCGCCTTACAACCGCGAGTTCGACGCCCCGAGAGCCGAGACGTGGACGGCGGTCGAGGAGCTCGTGACGGGCCTCGTGGCCGACCGCGGGATCCCCCTGCAGGCCGCGCTTCCGGGTCTCGACGAAGGTCCCCACCGCCTGCGCAGCCGCCTCGCGCCCTGATCCACGCGTCCTGGCGTCACGAAACGCCGTATTCGGCGCTGGTTGACGCCAGAACACGCTCAACACGGAGCATCCGGAAGCCGAAGCAAATGGATCAAACCTGCCCAGCGTGACGTCGACGACCGAGGTTCGCTCGCGGTCCTCGTGGCCGTCGCCACCACCGCGCTCGTCGCGCTCGCGGCCACGCGGTTGGGCCTGGCCGGAGCGCTCGGCCGCTGGTTCGACCGCGTGGATCCGCTCGTCGGCAATGCGGTCCTCACGCTGCTCGTCGCACCCGGGGCCGCCGCGTCGCTGATCTTGAACCGTCGTGCGCAGCGGGCGCGCGGCGCGCAACGCGAATTGTCTCGGCTCTCGCGCCACGATCCGCTCACCGGCCTACCGAATCGCGCCGCGCTGCCGTCGATCCTCGATCGGAGCCTGCGCGCCGCGAATCACACGAACGTGCAGTCGGCCGCGCTGTTCTGCGATCTCGATCGCTTCAAGCTCGTGAACGACACCTACGGACACGAAGTCGGCGACAGGCTCATGATCTCGGTGGCCGAGCGCATCCGTACGGTCATCGGCGACAAGGCGTCCGCGGTGCGGTACGGCGGTGACGAGTTCATCGTCGTACAGCCGGTGGCCGGCCGGGGCGAAGCGGAGCGCATGGCGCACGCGCTCGTGGCGGCCGTCGAGACACCGTTCGAGATCGGTACCGACACGATGCGCATCTCGGTGTCGATCGGAGTGGCGTTGAGCGACACGCGGGAGTCGACCGCCGACGACCTGCTGCGCGACGCCGACATTGCCATGTACCAGGCCAAGGCGATGGGTCCGGGTGTCGTGTGCGTGTACGACCAGTCGATGCGCGCACGATTGTCGCGCGCCACTGCCGAAGCGCGCTTGCGAACGGCCATCGACGGCGGCGAGATCCAGTTGCGTTACGAGCCCGTGCTCGCAGTCCGCGACGGCACGCTCACCGGCGTTCGGGCATGCCTGCACTGGGACGATCCGCAGCGCGGCGTGGTTCCGGAGCGCGAGTTCCGGCCCGCGCTCGAGGAGACCGGGCTGATCCTCGAGGTCGGCACGTGGGCGCTCGGTGAGGCCTGCACCGACGCACGGCGCTGGCGTGCGCTCGCGCCCGATCGCACGCCGTTGCAGGTGATCGTGCCGATCACAGCCCGGCAGCTGGCGCAGTCGAACTTTCGTGACCTCGTCGCGGCCATCCTGCAGAACACCGGCGTCGAGCGTACGCAACTGTGTCTCGCCGTCGGCGACGGCTCGCTCGTCGACGACATCACCGACGCGTGGACGATGCTCCGCCACGCCCGAACCCTCGGCGTACAAGTGGCGCTCGACTCGTTCGGCGCGGAGGGCTCGGCGCTCGGCGACCTCCGGCGCGTCCGCCTCGACCAACTCTGGCTCGACCGTGCGCTCGTCGCGGGGCTCGGTGCGGGCGCGGGATCCGATGACGCCGTGATCGTCGAGCAACTCATCGAGATGGCACGGCGCCTGAGCCTCGTCACCGTGGCCACCGCGGTCGACAACGCGACGCAGCTCGCGCTCCTCCGCCGGCTCGGCTGCGACCGGGCGCAGGGACCGTTCCTCGGCATGGCCCTGCCGAAGGACGAGATCGACCTACTCGTCGGGCGGGCGCACGTATCCGGCGAGCCGCCGATCAGCGCGTCACCCGCGCACACGGTTGCCGGTCTGCCGAAGCTCCGCGCCTACGACCCCGGCTGACGGGGCCCGCCCGCAAACTCGGTACCGGGCGGGTCGACCGCCCAGGCCGCGGCGTGCCCCCACTTGTCGTCGAACACCACGTCGGCCAACGGCCGGCGGCGCACGGGACCGTGGCGCCCCTCCGGCCGTCCGAGCGCGATCGTTGCCGCGATCGCCACGCCGTCGGGAATGCCGAGCGTCGTCCGCAGCTCCTTCTCGACGAAGTAGTGCCACATCGTCATCACGCCGCCGTAGCCCAGCGCCCGCGCCGCGAGGAGGAGGTTCTGGCACGCGGGGTACACGCTGCCGCCCGAGGTGAGCTGATCCGCGCGGTAGTGCCCCAGCTCGAGACAGGCGAGCACGACGACCGGGATCTGTTCGAACCCGTCGACGAAGCGCTGCATCGCAGCCGCCATGCGCGCCTTCGGTGAGTTGTCGACGACACCCGAGCCCTGCTCGTACCCGTCGTCGCGTCGCTTCTCCGCCCAACCGGCGCGGAACGCCTCCCCCAGCAGCCGCTTCGCGTCTCCCGCGGCCGGCCCGTCGCGCAAGACGAGGTAGCGCGTCGGTTGACGGTTCGAACCCGTCGGCGCGCGCGTGGCGTGCCACAGGATCGACGCAAGGTCGTCGTCCGGGATCGGCTCGTGCGTGAACCGGCGTATCGCCCGGGTGGTGGCGATGCCTTCGAGCAGCGAGACGTCGGCCATCAGACCTCGATCGGAGCGCCACCGGAGGCGGCCGACCGATACGCGGCATCCGCGAGCACGTGCGCCCGCAACGCGTCCGCGAACGACGGCCACGCCGGCTCACGGCGAACGACCGACTCCACGAACGCGACGTCCGGGTTGCCGAGCGTGACGCCCCGCCGTGCGGCCTCCGCTTCCAACTCGCCGTGCGCGAGCCTCATCGGCGCCTCTCCCGTCGTCACCCACTCCAGCGGTCCGAACCAATCGCCCTCGAGCACCGCGTACGTCTTCTCGCAGAACAGCTCTACACGGCGCAGGCTCG
>DASZHU010000007.1:0-4129 GCA_035937605.1 Acidimicrobiales bacterium
GGCGCAACGTGACGGCCCGGAACGCACCGCGACGGATCGGACGCTCGACCAGGAAGTACGACGCGACCGAGAACGCGAGCGTGATGGCAACACGCAGCGCGAACAGCGGCCAGCCGGACACATGGATTCGACTCGCGTCGAGGGTGACGAAGATCGGCCAGTGCCAGAGGTACACGCCATAGCTGATGACGCCGAGACCGACGAGTGGACGGACGCTCAGGAACCGGCCCACGACCCCGTGTCCCGGCGCAGTCACCGCCGCGATCACGACCGCCGCCGCAACCGCGCCGAGCGCGAAGCCACCTCGGTACACGGGCGCCGACGTGCCGTCGAAGCGCGTCCAGGTGATCGCGAGCACCGCCGCACCCACGAGCGCCGAGCTCTGGAGTGCGCGATTCGCGCGTGGAGAACGAACGTGTCCGCGCCACGCGAGCAGGGCCGCCAGTGCGGCGCCGATGAGGATCGACGCGGCGCGCGTGTCGGTGCCGAAGTAGACGCGGTTGGTGTCGCCGGGTCGGTACAACGTGACCATCGCGACGAATGACGCCAGCGCCAGCCCGCACGAGAGCGTGAACGCTGCGGGTGCGATCGCGCGTCCGGCTCGGGCGCGCCACGCGGCGAGGCCGGCGAGTACCAGTGGCCAGACGACGTAGAACTGCTCCTCGATCGCAAGGCTCCATGTGTGCTCGAGCGGCGAGGGGCGCGCGAACAGATCCCAATAGCTCTGCGTTGCGAACACGGCTCGCCAGTTCGCGAAGTAGAAGGTCGTGGCGAGGCCGTCGTCGCGGATGCGGCCGAGTTCGTCGGCGTGCGCGAAGACCAAGGCGTAGACGGCGACCGCAAGGAGAACGAGCGCGAGCGCGGGGAGCAGGCGTCGGGCGCGGCGCGACCAGAAGCGGGCAAGGTCGATGCGACCGTTGCGCGTCTCGGCCAGCAGAACGCTCGTGATGAGGAAGCCGGACAGGACGAAGAACAGATCGACGCCGAGGAACCCGCCCTTCAGGAGGTCGCCGTGGAAGAGCAGAACGGCGGCGACCGCAGCACCCCGGAGCCCGTCGAGCGCGCGCACGTGCGTGAGCGTGTAGCCCGGCGGCGCGGGAGGACGCGCGAAGTGTCGGCCGCCCATCGACGCGGAGTCTTGTCGCTCGACGGTCCTCGTGGGGATCGTCGCCATTTGGGTCACGCGCTCAGCTCGAGGACGACGATCGCTCCGGTGCCGTGAAACGCGACCGTCCGTAGGCCGGCGGACTCGGCCAGCGCGGTGAGCTCCGGGCGATCGCGCTCGCGTCCTCCCATGTAGGCGAGCAACCGCAGGTCCATCGCGGTGTTCGGCGTGCGACCGTCGTGGCCGATCTTCTCGATGACGAACACACGGCCTGCGGCTCCGGCCGCGTCGCCGCAGCGGCGCAGGATCGTACGCGCCGGCTCGTCGGGCCAATCGTGGACGATGGCGGTGAGGAGGTACGCGTCAGCGCCCGCCGGCAGCGACTCGAAGAAGTTGCCGGCGACCGCGTCGGCTCGATCAACGAGCCTGGCCGCGACGAGCGTGTCGCGCGCCGTGGCGGCGGTCGCCGGCAGGTCGACCACGGTTCCGCGCAGGTTCGGGTGCGCTCGGAGCAGCGAGGCGAGCAGCGATCCGTTGCCGCCACCGACGTCGACGAGGTGGCGGCGCCCGCCCCAGTCGTACGCGTCGAGGATCGCGGGAACCCAGGCGGTGACGTCCTTGCCCATCGCCGCGTCGAATGCCGCCGATCGCGCGGCGTCGGATGCGAGGTCGTCCCAGAACCCCCGCCCGAAGTGGGCCGCGAACGCCGGCTCGCCGGTGCGAACCGAGTGGAGCAGCTCGACGAAGGAGACCTCCGCCCGCCCGAGCGCGCCGTCGAGATCCCACAGGGCCCGCAGACCGAAGGGGTGGTCGTCGCGCAGCAGCTCGCCCTGCTCGGTGAGGTCGTACGCTCCCTCGTCGTCGCGCACGAGCACCCCGACCGTGACCAGGTGACGTAGCACGCGGTCGAGCACGCCCGCGTCGGCGCCGGTCGCGAGTGCGATCGTGGGTGCCGTTCGAGCGCCGTTCGTGAGGTGATCCGCGATCCGCAACGTCGCCGCGACGCGGATGGCCATCGGTGTGATGAGGTCGGACATCGTCAGGATGTCGGGCATCGTTCCTCCCAGGTCAGAGCAAGATCAGGCGGATCGCCACGCCGACACCGAGCATGATGACGAGCGCCCGCAGCACGTTGGCGGGGATGCGCCGGCCGACGCTCGCACCGAGTGTTCCCCCGATCACGGCGCCCGACGCGACGAGCAGGACGGCGGACCACTCGACGTCGGCGCGCACGATGAAGAGGAGCGCGGCAACGCCGTTCACCGTGCCGGCGAGCACGTTCTTCAACGCGTTCGTGCGCACGAGGTCGTCTGGGAGGAGCACGCCGAGCGTCGCGAGCAGGATGATGCCTTGCGCGGCACCGAAGTAGCCGCCGTAGATCCCGGCACAGAACACGACGGCGAGCGGCGCGATCCCAACATCGCGCTCGCGCTCGGCGCGCCGCGACGCGACCCATCTCGACAAGCGTGGCTGGATCGCCATCAGTACGCACGCCGTGAGCACGAGGACGGGAACGATCGCGTCGAACACGTTCGACGGCAGCGTCAGCAGCAGGATGCCGCCGACCAGGCCGCCGAGTCCCGAACCCATCGCGAGCGTCCGGGCCCGCTTGCCTTGGCCGCGGAGCTCGCGCCGGAAGCCGAGCGCCCCGCTGATCGAGCCCGGGACCAGGCCGATGTTGTTCGACACGTTCGCCGTCACCGACGGATAGCCGAACGCGAGCAGCGTGGGGAACGTGATCAGCGTCCCCGAACCGATCACCGCGTTGACCGCGCCCGCCGCCATGCCGGCCGCCATGATGGCGGCGCCCTCGAAGACGCTCAGGGCTCGGGTCGATCCAGGTGGGAGCGAACCGCAGCAAGCCAGGGGTCGGGCGGCGCGACGACGGAGGACATGTGACTGATCATGTCCCGTCAGGTCTGCGGCGGGCGACCTCCGCGGGCCTTGATGTCCTCGAAGCGCTCGCCGAAGTGCCAGCGATGGCCTTCGGGATCGGTCGCCTCGTATCGACGTTCACCGAAGAACGCGTCGTCCAGCTCCATCGTGATGTCGGCCCCTTGGGTCATTGCATGGGCGTAGTGGGCGTCGATGTCGTGCACGTACACGTTCATCATCACGGTTGTCAGGCCGGCGTCGAGTGGGCTGTGGATGAGGTGAACGTCGACGTTGGCATGACCGAGCATCACCACGCCCGTGCCGACCCGCAGCCAGCACAGGTAGTTGCCGTCGAACTCCATGCGCGCTTCGCGGTTCTCCACGAAGCCGAAGACCCGCGTGAGATAGTCGACGGCGGCCAACTCGTCGCGATAGGCGAGACGGGGATAGATGTCGGGCGTGGTGAACGTCTCCGAACGCGCGTGTTCCTGATCGATGGTGGACATGAAGCGCTCCTTGGCTCGGGAGAAGACCGCAGGGTCCCCCGGGTCGTCCGGCTCGATGCGATCGGGTCGCAACTGCCGGAGCGGATCGAAGTCGTCGCTCACGACCCGATCCTCCCAGGATCTCGGCTCTCGAGGTTGTCGTCGTGTTCTCTCCCGCCCGTGCCGGTGAGTTCGCGGATTCTCTGCCGAGCACGATGCAACCGCGAGCGCACCGTTCCGATCGGTATCCCGAGCGCATCGGCCACGTCGTCGTAGGGCAGGCCCTCCCATACGTGCAGCACGAGCGCGTCGCGTTCGGGTTCCGGGAGTGAGGTGACCGCACCCGCGACGCGCAGCCACAGATCGGACGCGTCGACCGCGCCGCTCACACGCTCGGCGAGGTCCGACGCAGTGACGCGTTCGGTGGCGAGGCGCGCGACCGCGTGGAGGCGGCGGGCCTCACCGCGACGGTGCTTGGCGACGAGGTTCGTGGCAATCCCGTAGAGCCACGGCCGGGCCGTCGAGCGGTCGAGGTCGTACGTGTGGCGCTTCTCGAAGGCGATGCGAAAGATCTCGCCGACCATGCCGTCCGCCTCGTCAGGGCCGAGGCGGCGCACGAGGTAACGGTGCAGCACGGTCGCGTGGCGGTCGAAGATCGCTCCGA
>DASZHU010000008.1:0-6049 GCA_035937605.1 Acidimicrobiales bacterium
GCGGTTCGGGCCGATTCGGTTCTGCATGTCGCCGATGACTTTGCGCTCGAACCACACCATCAACATCGTCGCGATCAAGAGGAACACGAAGACGACGAGCACCTTGATGATGACGACGGCGACGACGCTGGCTGACAGCCCGGATGTGAAGAGCGGATCCACTACGGGTTCTCCAACCGCACGTCGGTGACGGGTTGCGTGGCGTCGATGAGGTCGGCCGGGTCGGGGCCGGACTGGTTGACGACGAGCGCCGCCGCGCCCTTGGAGATCGCGCCCGACGCCTTCACCTCCACCGTGATCGTCGAGCGCGGCGAAACGACCTTCACGCGACCACCGTCGGCGACGCCGAGGCGATCCAGGTCGTACGGGTGCGCCTCGAGCGTGCTCCCCGGAGCGAGCGCGGCCAGCGACGGCGAGTGCTGCAGGAGGGTGCCGAGGTCATAGAGCTTGCGCTGCGTGACGACCCGCAGCGAGTACGCATCGATCGCCGGACCGTCGTACGGCGTGCCGCGGGAGAACACGACGGTGTCAGGACGCGTCGGCGCTTCGGCCTGGGCTCGTTCGACGACGCCGGCCCCCGCGTCGTCGGTCGAGGCGTCGGCCGGTTCCGCGTCCGCGGCCTCGGCGGCCGCCGCCAGCGCGGCATTGTCCGGCTCGGTGCCCTCGATGCCGGCGATCTGAACAGGAGCACCCTCTGCGGCCTGCGCCACCTCGGCTCGTAGCGGTACGAGCACGCCGTCGGCACCTGCTGGAGCGCGAAGCAACTCGGCGGTGATGCCCGCGTGCGATGGCGCGTGGGCCTCGATCTCGCGCCAGATGCCGTCCGTCGACTCGAGGCCGAGATCCGCACCCATGCGGAACGCGAGCTCCGCGGCGAGCATCCAGTCGGGTCGCGACGTACCCGGTGGCGTCACCTTGGCCTCGAGCACGCTGACGCGCCCTTCGACGTTGGTCGTGGTGCCGTCGGTCTCCGCGTAGCCCGCCGCGGCGAGCACGACGTCGGCCCTCTCACTGGACGCGTTCAGGAACGTGTCGACGGCGACAACCGTGCGCGCACCGGCGACGGCGCGTTGCGCGAGGTCATGGTCGCGGAAGTCTCGGATGGGGTCTGCGCCGAGCAGGACGAGGACATCGATGCGTCCCTCGGCGGCAGCGGTCAGGATGCCGGTGGCCTCGAGCCCGGTGGCCTCCGGCACCGCGCCCCAGCGGTCCCGGTACCACTCCCGGCCGGCGTCGAGCGCTACTCGGCCGGGCAACAGGCCGGGGGCCAAACCCATGTCGATGGCGCCGCGAACGTTCGCGCGCCGAAGTGCAGGAAGCACCCGCGTGTCGGACTTGGCCTCGAGGAGCAGCGCGGTGGCCTCGACCACCGCCGACGCGTCCTCTCCGAGCGACGATCGACCGACGATCGCCACGATCGGGCCGGCGACGAGCGACTTGGCCTGCTCGAGGTCGCCGGCGAGCACCGCGGCCGCGTCACCGCCCGCGACAAGCGCGCGTGCCGCCAGGTGGGCCTCACCCGGGAAGTGTCGAAGCGAGACGGCGGCGATCGATGCCAGACCCGTGTCGATCGCGCTCAGCTCGACGATCTTCACACCGCGGTTGACCACCGCGTCACGGAGACGCAGGAACAGCACGGGAAGCTCTTCCTTGATGTTCGCGTCGACGACGAGCACCGTCGTGTTCGGTGCGCACGCGTCGTCGATGGTCGCCTGCGGGAGGCCGGCGACGACGACGCCGGGTAGCCCGTCATCGAGTTGCGCGTCGACGTGGTCGGTTCCGATCACGCCCTTCGCGAGCTTCGCCCACGCGTAGGCGGCCTCGTTCGTGAGCCTGGCGCCGCCCAGCACCGCGACGGAGTCGCGGTCCGCCTTCTTGATCGCGTCCGCGGCGGCGCCGATCGCCTCAGCCCATGACGCCGCGATCAGCTCGCCGTTCTTGCGGATCAACGGCTCGGTCAGTCGCTCGTCGGACTCGATCGCCTCGAAGTCGAATCGACCCTTGTCGCAGAGCCAACCCCAGTTGACCGGGTCGATGTCGACGCCCTGGTAGCGCAGCACGTGGTTCCGGCTCGCCTCGATCGTCACGCGGCACCCAACGGCGCACGAGGTGCAGGTCGACTCGACCTTCTCGAGATCCCACGGCCGCGCCTTGAACCGGAACGGCTTGGCGGTGAGCGCGCCCACGGGACAGATCTGCACCGTGTTGCCGCTGAAGTACGACGCGAAGGGGTCGTCGGGGAACGTGTTGACCTCGGTCTGGCTTCCGCGGTTGAGGAAGTGGATGAGCGGATCGCCGGCAACCTCACTCGCGAACCGCGTGCACCGGTCACAGAGGATGCAACGCTCGCGATCGAGGAACACCACGTCGCTGACGGGAATCGGCTTCTCGTAGTGGCGCTTCTCCTCGACGAACCGCGACTCGCCAGGACCGTACGCGTACGCGTTGTCCTGCAGCGGGCACTCGCCTCCCTTGTCGCACACCGGGCAGTCGAGCGGGTGGTTGATGAGCAGGAACTCGAGTACCCCGTCCTGCGCCTTCTTCGTGGTGGCCGACTCCGTGTCGACCTTCATGTCGGGCGCGACTTCGATCATGCAGGCGGGTTGGAGCGCAGGCCCGCGTCCCGTGTCGATGTCGACGATGCACATCCGGCACATGCCGACCGGCTGCATGCGCGGGTGGTAGCAGAAGCGCGGGATGAAGACGCCGTGCTGCTCCGCGGCGGCAATGACAAGCTGGCCCTTCGGTGCGGAGATTTCGCGACCGTTCACCGTGAGGGTGACCTCGTCGTCAGCCACTGGCCGCAACCTCGGGCGCGCGGTAGGCCAACCCGTTCATCGGCACCGTCACCTCGACCGGGCCGCCCACGTACGCCTCGAACTCGTGGCGGAAGCGACTCACCGCAGACGCGATCGGTGACACCGTCGATGGGCCGAGCGGGCAGATCGTCGTCTGGCGTGGCGGCCAGTTGATGCCGGGGCTGATGTTGTCGCAGATGTCGAGCAGGAGGTCGACGTCTTCGGGCCGCCCCGAGCCCCCGATGATGCGTTCGAGGATCTTCTCGAGCCAGCTCGTGCCCTCGCGGCACGGCGTGCACTTGCCGCATGACTCCTTGGCGAAGAAGCGCACGACCCGATGGCACGCACGCACGACATCGGTGTCCTCGTCCATGACGACAATTGCCCCGGAACCCAACATCGAGCCCGCCTTGTCGACCGTGACCTTCTCGAGCGGCAGGTCGAGGTGCTCCTCGTAGAACCACGGCGCCGAAGCGCCGCCCGGGATGAACGCCTTCAGCCTCTTGCCGTGGCGCACCCCGCCGCAGTAGATCGGCGCCTCGATCAGATCGCGGAAGGTCGTCACGCCGAACTCGACTTCGTACACGCCCGGCTTGTTCACGTGACCGGACACCGCGAACATGCGCATCCCCTTGCTGGTCTCGGCGCCCAGCGCGGCGAACTTGTCGCCACCGTTGCGCACGATCCAGGGGAGGTTCGAGAGCGTCTCGACGTTGTTCACGATCGTGGGTTTCTGGTACAGCCCGATCGCCGCAGGGAAGTACGGCGGCTTGAGCCGGGGCATCCCGCGGTTGCCTTCGAGGCTCTCGATGAGTCCCGTTTCCTCGCCCACGATGTACGCGCCCGCACCCCAATGGAGCACGACGTCGACCGAAAAGTCGGTGCCGAGGATGTTCCTGCCGACGTAGCCGACCTCGTAGGCCTCGTTCAGCGCGTTCGCGATTCGCTCCTGCGCCAGCGCCATCTCGCCGCGCACGTAGAGAAATGCCTGGCTGAGTCCCACGGCGTAGCACGCGATCAGCACGCCCTCGATGAGCTGATGCGGATCGCGCTCCATGAGCATGCGGTCCTTGTACGTGCCGGGCTCGGACTCGTCGCCGTTCACCACGAGATAGCGCGGCCACACGTTCGCGGGCGGAAACCCCCACTTCACGCCGGCGGGGAAGCCGGCGCCGCCGCGCCCGAGCAGGCTCGCGGCCTTGACGTCCTCCACCACTTGTTGGGGTGACCTGCGCAGCGCGGCGCGCAGCCCCGCGTACCCACCGGTCGCGAGGAAGCGATCGAGGGTGTGGCTGTCGTCGTAGCCGAAGCGCGTCGTGATGATGGGCGGGGCGTCGCTGATCATGAGGGAGCGGAATCCTGCAATGCGGGCCTGTCGCGAAGCCAAACCGGCTGCCCGCTGCCGTCCGGATGCGCGACGCCGGCAGCACGATCCTCGCTGATGCGTTGGCGAACGAGCGCCAGCGTGCCGTGGGGCGGGATGTCGTCACGTCGTCCGGCGCGCAGGTCGTCGATCAGCTCGTCGAACTCGGCGTTCGAGATCCGGTGGAAATACCGGTAGTTCACTTGGAGGCACGGGGCTTCGGTACAAGCCGCGATGCACTCGTAGCCCTCGAGGAAGAAGAGACCGTCGTCGCTGCGACCGCCCGCCTTGGTGCCCAGCCGCGACTCGGCGTGTTCGAGCAGCTCGTCGCCTCCGTTGAGGAAGCAGGAGATCGACGTGCAGACGTTCACCACGTACTTGCCGACGGGCTCGCGCTTGAACATCTCGTAGAAGCTCGCGGTACCGAGCACCTCCGCCGGCGTGAGGCCGAGCAACTCGGCGATGTGCTCCATCGCCTCGTCCGTGAGGTGGCCGTCCTGCTCCTGCGCGAGGTGGCACAGCGGGATCGTCGCCGACTTGAGGACCGGATAGCGAGCGATGATCTCGCGCGCCAACTCCTCGTTCTCCTGGTTGAAGCGCGCCATCTATCTGTCGACCTCGCCCATGATCGGGTCGACCGACGAGATCACGGCCACGCCGTCCGCGAGGAAGCCACCGCGCATCATGTGCGGAAGCGTCTGCAGGTTCACGAAGCTCGGGCCACGGATGTGCATGCGATACGGACGGGCCGAACCATCGCTCACCATGTAGCAACCGAGCTCGCCACGCGGCGACTCGATCGCGATGTAGACCTCGCCTTCCGGCACCTTGAAGCCCTCGGTGAAGATCTTGAAGTGGTGGATGAGCGCTTCCATCGACTCGTCGATACGCCCGCGGGGCGGCGGCGTCACCTTCTTGTCCTGGATCCTGTAGTCCCCCTGCGGAACCTCTTCGAGGATCTGGTGGACGATGTGGATCGACTCACGGATCTCGTTCAGCCGGATCGCGTAGCGATCGAAGGTGTCGCCGTAGGTGCCGACAACGACGTCGAAGTCGAGCTCGTCGTAGTACAGGTACGGCACGTCGCGCCGTAGGTCCCACGGGATGCCGGTCGAGCGCAGGATCGGACCGGTCGCACCCAGTGCGATCGCCTCCTGCACCGTGATCACTCCGACACCCTGCAACCGCTCGCGCCAGATCGGCTGCCCTGTCATCAGGTCGTCGAACTCGTCGAGCCGCTCCGGCAAAGGCTCGAGCACGGTCAACACGTCGTCGCGCCATCCGTCCGGCAGATCCGCGGCGACGCCGCCGGGCCGGATGTAGTTGTGGTTCATCCGCAAGCCGGTGACCTTCTCGAAGAACCGCAAGATCTCTTCGCGCTCGCGCCAGCCATAGAGCATCATGCCGATGGCACCGATGTCCATGCCGTTGGTGGCGAGGAACAGCACGTGCGAGGCGATGCGGTTCATCTCGGTCATGAGCATGCGGATCCACTGCGCGCGCGGCGGAATCTCGTCCTCGATGCCGAGGAGCTTCTCGGTGGCGAGCGAGAACACGAGCTCGTTGAACAGCGGCGACGCATAGTCCATCCGGGTGACGTTGGTGGGGCCCTGGAGGAAGGTGAGGTCTTCGGCCGTCTTCTCCATGCCGGTGTGCAGGTAGCCGATGATCGGCTTCGTGCGCAGCACCGTCTCGCCATCGAGCTCGAGCATCAACCGCAGCACGCCGTGCGTCGAGGGGTGCTGCGGCCCCATGTTGATGATCATGGTGTCGTCGTCGCCAGGATCGCCGGCGCCGAGCTCGGCAGCCTCCGCCTCCGAGAGGCGCAACACCGACCCGAGCTCGCGCATGAGCTCGTCCGCCTTCATTCCTTTGCGCGGCTGCAGCT
>DASZHU010000009.1:0-7388 GCA_035937605.1 Acidimicrobiales bacterium
CGGAGCCGACCCCTTTGCCCTGATGCGCGGCGGCCGTGCCGAGCACCGCGAGATACCAGTGCGGCTGCTTGGGATGGACCTTCTCCATGCGGCCGAGCACGCCGAGCGCCCGCGGCGTCGACAGCCCCATCGTGAACATCAGCGGGAGCTGTCCCACCAGCTCGAAGCCACCGCTGCGCCACTTGTCCGGGGCCATCCAGATCGCGCCGCCGAGGGCGGGCCCGTCGCTCGTCGTGATGAGCGTGCCCTTCGTGAGCGATCGCTTCGCCTCGTTCACGAACAGGCCGCGCAACTTCTTCTCGCGACCCTTCTCCTTGTCGAAGATGTGGAGCATCACCGGATCGTCGTGGAAGGCGCTCACCAGCGCCTCCGACACGCTGGCGACGTCCGCCCCCGACCCCTCCCGCACCTCGGTCATCGCATCAACGTACGTGCCCCGAGCCGCGCACGACGTACTTCATCGTGGTGAGCTCACGTAGCCCCATCGGTCCGCGGGCGTGGAGCTTCTGCGTCGAGATCCCGATCTCGGCACCGAACCCGAACTCCTCGCCGTCGACGAAGCGAGTGGAGGCGTTCACGAGCACCGCGGCGGCGTCGACCTCGCGGCAGAAGCGATCGGCGGCGGCCAGGTCGCGCGTGACGATCGCCTCGGAGTGGCCCGACCCGAAACGGGCGATGTGGTCGACGGCCGCGTCGAGCGACGGCACGACCCGCACCGACAGCTTGAGGTCGAGGAACTCGGTTGCATAGTCGTCGTCAGTGGCGACGCCCATCGGGACGATCGCACGCGCCGCCTCGTCGCCGACCAGCTCGACGTTGGCGAGGGCCGACGCCGCGGCTGGAAGGAACGTGACGGCGATGGCCTCGTGCACCAGCAGCGACTCCGCGGCGTTGCACACCGACGGTCGCTGCGTCTTCGCGTTCACGATGATGTCGAGCGCCATCTCGAGATCAGCAGACTCGTCAACGAACACGTGGCAGTTGCCGTCGCCGTCGATCACGTAGGGCACCGTGGCGTTGTCGAGCACCGACTTGATCAACGACGGGCCGCCCCGAGGGATCAAGCAGTCGATACAACCGCGCAGTCGCATGAACTCGGCCGCGGCTTCGTGACTCGTGTCGTCCACGAGCACGAGCGCGTCGGCAGGAAGATCAGCCTTGACGAGTGCGTCGCGGAGCACGTCGGCGATCGCGAGATTGGACTCGATTGCGCCCGACGACCCCCTCAGAAATGCGGCGTTGCCGGATTTCAAGCACAGGCCGAACGCATCGCTCGTCACATTCGGCCGGTTCTCGTAGATGATCGCCACGACCCCGAGGGGCACCCGCACTCGCTCGATACGCAACCCGTTCGGACGCACCCATCCGTCGACCACTTCGCCGACCGGATCCGTCAGTGCCGCCACCTTGCGCAACCCCGCCGCCATGCCGTCGACGCGGGCGTCCGTCAGGCGCAGCCGATCGACGACCGTGGCGGACACGCCGCTGGCCTCCGCCCGGGCGACGTCGACCGCGTTCGCCTCGAGGATGTCGGCGGCGCGCTGCACCAGGAGATCGGCGGCGACCAGCAGCGCGTGGTCCTTGGCATCGGTCGATGCCGACGCCAGGCGGCGCGACGCCGCCTTGGCTCGCTGTCCCAGATCCGCGACGCTCACGGCGCAGAGCGTAGGGGCTAGGTGCGCTCGCCCGGCCGCTCGTCCTCGAGGTCGGCCGTGAGCACGATGGTCTCGTCGGTCGCGTGCCACGCGACCGCGAGGAGGTGTCGGGGTTGGGCGAAGCCCTTCAGCGGCTTGAGCCCGCGATCCATCAGACCGACACCGGGGGACAGGTGGTCGGCCACCGGCTCGGTCACCAGGATCTCTCCTGGTGCGGCGGCATCCGTCACGCGGGCGGCGAGGTTGATGACGCGCCCGACGAGATCGTTGTCGTCGGCGACGGCTTCGCCGGCGTGGATGCCGACACGCAGCTCCGGGACGAACGCACCGCTTTCGCGCGCCTTACCCATCTTTCGTTGCAGCTCGACCGCGCAGGCCACCGCGCCGTCGGGGGTGGGGAAACGGACGAGGAAGCCGTCGCCCTGGGTGCCCACCTCCAGGCCGTCGTGACTGCTGATGCATTCGCGAACGAGTTGGCGGTGCTGCACGAGCATCTCGTGCCACGGCGCGTCGCCGAGGCTCTCCGCCAGGCCGGTGCTGCCGACGAGATCGGTGAACATCACGGCGACCCACTGGCGCCCGGGTGTCTGTGCGGGAGGCTTCGACGGGCGCGATGCCGCCCGTCCCGCGAGCGACTCGACGAGACCGATCGCGGCTTGCGCCGCGTGCTTCGCCAGGTCGTCCGGTACGGCACCGGACTTCGCCTTGCTCGACGAGCGCGAGATGCTCGTCGATTTCGGCTTCGTCTCCCCGTCCGACCTCGCGCCCGCGGCCGCGCGACGGTGCCGGCGCTCCCGGTCCTGGTTGATCGCGTGCGCCCAGAACTCGCGCCTTTTGGCGCGCCGGGCGCGGGACCGCTTGCTCCCGGGCAAGATCGAGCCGACCACGACGGCGGCGTGGATGACCAGGCCACCGCCCCAAGCCGCGATCACGATCAGCGGCCAGAAGCCGGCCTTGACGGCCGCGATCGGATCGTTGTGCACGTTGCCCAGCGCGGCCTGCGAACCGGTCGTGAGCAGCCACACCCCGATGAGCAGCGCGTTGATCACCGCGTACACGACCGTGTGGACGAAGAGGCCGCGCATCAGGTCTGCTACTCGATCGCCGCGTAGTTCGTCGAGCGGTCATCGGTGCTCGTCCCGGCCACGAGTGCGACAGCGTCGCGCAGGTCCGCGAGGAATGCGTCGATCGTCGTGGCGTGGACCGGCACGCAGGTCACGTGCAGGGAGTCCGGTGGACCCTGACGGTCGAGCTGCCACCCGCGGCGCGCCAGCTCGTCGTTGATCGCGAACACGTCGACGTGCGGCGCGTCGGCCGCGATCGCGGCGAGCGTCACCTCGGGCTCGCCGAGGATCGTGAGCCCCGGCGTCGCCCGCACGCCGGCGACGAGACGTTCACGCGCGTCGAAAGCCGCGTTGGCCAGCCGCTTGTACCCGTTCTCCCCGAGGTGTTGGAACGCAGCCCAAGCCGCCGCGATCGGCCCGCCCGGTTTCGTGCCGAGGATGCCCGACGATCCGTAGAAGCCGCCGAGCCAGCCGTCGAACGTGAACGTCTGGTCGCGCCGTAGCTCCTTGGACCGGTACATGATCAGCGAGATTCCCTTGGGCGCGTAGCCGTACTTGTGCAGATCGGCGGAGAGGCTCGTGACGCCGGGCACCCGGAAGTCCCACGGGGGTATCGAATGCCGACCGGCGGCGAGGAATGGGAGCGCGAGCCCCCCCATGCACGCGTCGACATGGCAGCCGACGCCGCGGTCCGACGCGAGCGCGGCGAGGTCGGTGATCGGGTCGATGACGCCTTGCGGGTACTGCGGTGCGGATCCGACCACGAGCGCCGTGTTGTGGTCGATGGCGTCGGCCATCGCGGCGAC
The DNA here is from genome assembly GCA_035937605.1 of Acidimicrobiales bacterium. Taxonomy (GTDB): domain Bacteria; phylum Actinomycetota; class Acidimicrobiia; order Acidimicrobiales; family JACDCH01; genus DASUCS01. The sequence goes on from DASZHU010000009.1 coordinate 3,526, forward strand.
GTCCGCGCGGAAGTCGTCACCCACCGCGATCCGGCGTGGTTCCATGCCGAAGTAGTCGAACGCCTTGTCGAACGCGGCGTGCGCGGACATCGGCAGCACCACGTTCGGCGCCGTCACTCCGCGCTCGCGAGCGCTGCGCACCTTGGCGGCCTTGACCGCCATCAGGATCGACTCGGTGCCTCCCGAGCTGAGGAACCCGGCGACGTCATCGGCGATCTCGTCGCCGCCGAACAGCGAAGCGCCGATGCCCACGATGTCGTTGCCCATGCGGCGCAGCGACGGAAACGCGTCGGGGTTCAGCGCGTTGTACCAGAGGTAGGAGTCGTGGGCTCTCGTCAGGAAGTCGTCGAGGGCATCGTCGGCGTGGAAGACGAGGCCGAAGACGCGACCGTTTCGGAAGTCCTTGTCGTCGACCTTGAGCGCCTCGAGATCGGCGAGCACGTCGTCGGCGTCGCGGCCGAGCGCCGGCAGTTTCCCCACGTCACGCGAGCCTACGACACGGGCGAACTGTCTTGACCGCCCGGTCAAGGCGGCCAGTAGTCTTCCTCGATGGATTACCGCTTCGAGTCGGTTCCCGAGGTCCGTGAAGGTCTCAAGAAGGTCGACTACCTCGCCGACGAGGGCATCGCGGGCATCGTGTTCCTCGCTGATCGCCTGCAGAAGCCGGTGCTCGTCGAGGGTCCCGCCGGCACCGGCAAGACGCAGCTCGCGAAGTCGGTGGCCGAGATGTCGGGCGCACGGTTGATCCGCCTGCAGTGCTACGAGGGCCTCGACGAGTCCAAGGCGCTCTACGAGTGGAACTACAAGAAGCAGCTGCTGCGCATCCAGGCCCAACGGGTCTCCGAGGGCGATGGCGCGAAATGGCTCGACATCGAAGAGGACATCTTCGGCGAGGACTTCTTGCTCACCCGTCCGCTGCTCGAAGCGATCCGCAGCGAGGAGCCCGTCGTGCTGCTCATCGACGAGGTCGACCGCGTCGAGGTCGAGACCGAGGCGCTCCTGCTCGAGGTCCTCTCCGACTATCAGGTCTCGGTACCCGAGCTCGGCACTGTCGCAGCCACGCAGATCCCGCTCGTCTTCCTCACGTCGAACAACACGCGTGAGCTGTCCGAGGCGCTGAAGCGCCGCTGCCTGTACCTCCACATCGACTACCCCGATCTCGAGCGCGAGAAGGAGATCGTCCTCACCAAGGTTCCCGACATCACCGAGAACCTCGCGGACCAGATCGCCCGCATCGTGCGCTCGATCCGCCAGCTCGAGTTGAAGAAGGCGCCGTCGGTGTCCGAGACGCTCGACTGGGCCCGCACGTTGATGCTGCTCGGCATCGAGAACGTCGACGCGGAGCAAGCGACGAACACGATCCAGATCCTGCTCAAGTACCAGAGCGACATCGCCAAGGCGGTGAAGGAGTTCGCGTCCGACGGCTCGACCTGGAAGAAGGGCGGCGCGCCCGCGCGTGGCTGAAGAAGCCGAGGTCGTCCTCCCGGCCACCGGGGAGCCCATCCTCTCGCTGCTGGCCGGCTTCATCCAGGAGCTGCGCGACGCCGGGTTGCCGGTCAGCCTCACCGAGAACCTCGACGCCATGCAGGCGGTGCGTCACATCCCCATCGTCGACCGCGAAGCGTTCAAGTACGCGCTGGCGGCGACGCTGGTGAAGAACAACGCCCACTGGCGCGCGTTCGAGACGGTGTTCGAGGTCTACTTCTCGTTGCGCGGCAAGGAGTACGCGATCGGCGAGGAGGGCGTCGACCCCAGCGACGTCGACGAACTCGACGAGTTCCTCGACCGGATGCGAGAGAGCGCCGAGGGTCTCCAGGGCTCGGGCGGTGCCGAGGCCATGACGCCCGAGGAGCTGGCCGAGTTGCTGTATCGCTCGCTGCTCGAGGGCAACGACGCGTTGATGCGCGCGGTTGCCCGTCAGGCGGTGCGCCGTTACGCCGGCATGGAGCCCGGGCGTCCGGTCGGCGGCACGTACTACCTCTACCGCACGCTGCGGAACCTCGACCTCGATGCCGTGCTCGAACGGCTGATGGGGCAGACGCGAGAACAGGTGCCCGACATGTCACAGCTCGAGGAGCGGCTCGAGCGTGACGAGTACGAGATCCGCATCGATCAACTGCGCAAGGAGATCGAGGCCGAGATCCGTCGTCGCCTGGTCGCGGACCGCGGGGTCGAGGCGATGTCCAAGACGCTGCGCAAGCCGTTGCCGGAGGACATCGACTTCATGCACGCGTCGCGCGAGGAGATGCTCACGCTGCGGCGAGCGATCTACCCGCTCACCCGCAAGCTCGCGGTGCGCCTCGCCCGCAAGCGGCGTCACGGCCGCAAGGGCCCGCTCGACTTCCGCAACACCGTGCGCCACTCGCTGTCCTACGGCGGCGTGCCCGCCGAGCCGAAGTTCAAGTACCCACGCCCCTCGAAGCCGGAGATCTTCGTGATCGCCGACATCTCGGGATCGGTAGCAGCGTTCGCCCGGTTCACGCTGCACCTCGTGTACGCGATCGGAGCTCAGTTCTCGAAGGTGCGCTCGTTCGTGTTCATCGACGGCATCGACGAGGTCACCCGCTTCTTCGACGGCGTCGACGACATTGCCGACGCCGTGCACCGGGTCAACACCGAGGCCGACGTCGTCTGGGTCGACGGGCACTCCGACTACGGGCATGCGCTCGAGGTGTTCTGGTCGAAGTGGGGCAAGGAGGTCGGCCCCAAGACGACCGTGCTCGTGCTCGGCGACGCACGCAACAACTACCACGCGTCGCAGAACTGGGTGTTGAAGGAGATGCGACATCGAGCGCGGCACGTGTACTGGTTGAACCCCGAGCCGCGCTCGTACTGGGACACCGGCGACTCGATCGTCGGTGAGTACGGCATCCATTGCGACGGCGTGTTCGAGTGCCGCAACCTTCGTCAGCTCGAAGGCTTCGTCGACCACCTCGCATGACCCGCATCGTCCTCGTCCGTCATGGGCAGGCGCAGGCCTTCATCGACCAGACGGTCGCCGGGCACGCGTGCACCGGGCTGTCGGATCACGGGCGCCTTCAGGCAGCGTCGCTGCGTGATCGCCTCGTGCGGACCGGCGAGTTGCGCGGTGCGACCGCGTTCTACGCCAGCCTGATGCGACGCGCCCACGAGACGGCCGAGATCATCGCCCCCGGCGTCGGCCACGGCTCGCTCGAGATCCGCCAGGACTGTGGGCTGTGCGAGCAGCACCCCGGTGAGGCCGACGGCATCCTGTGGACCGAGTACGACGAGCGCTACGGCACGATCGACACGATGTTCGTCCGCGATCGCACCAAAACCGCAGCGCCCGGTTCCGAGAGCCTCGACATGATGGTCGAGCGGGTTCGCGCCGCGCTCGAGCGTCTGGCCCGCGAGCATCCGCAGGAGACGATCGTCGTTGCGTGTCACGGCGGCGTCATCGGCTGTTCGTTCGAGGCGCTCGCCGGCGTCACGCTCGGTTCACTCGTGCGCTACACGGAGAACACGGCGATCACGGAGTGGTTCCATTCGGATCTGGGCTGGGAGCTCGTCCGCTACAACGATCTCGCGCACCTCTTGTAATTCGCGGTCGGTTCGCGCTCGCGGTCCTCCGTCATCTCGACACCGAACTCGGGTGCGGCGGCGTGAACGGAATCAGGCACTCGCGATCGGGCGAGCGGTTCACGAAATGCTGGGATGGGCCACCATGCGGACATCGCCGGACGCGACGAGTCCGGGCAGCAACGAGTGGTCCGACGCCCGTCGGACGCGGTAGCCGCCGATGACCGCTTCCGCGATCTCGAATCCGGGTGTCCACGTGTTGTTGAACGAACTGTGCACCTCGATATCGGCTCCTTCTCTGAGTTCCGAGTGAGGCGGCGGCG
>DASZHU010000010.1:0-7054 GCA_035937605.1 Acidimicrobiales bacterium
CCTCGGGTGCCGAGCCGTGAGCGGAGAGCATCACCGGCCGGCCCGCGGGCACCTCGCTGATGTCGTCGACGAACACGACGCCGAGATCTTCGAATCGCTTCACGACGAGCTGGTTGTGGACGATCTCGTGGTAGCAGTACACCGGCGCGTCGAATGCGCGCACCATCCAGGCGAGCGCCTTTATCGCCATCTCGACGCCGGCGCAGAAGCCGCGCGGCGCGGCGAGCAGTACCTTGTCGACGGCCATGCCCTACAGGCTAGGGGGCACGGCATCGACGAACTCCCGCCCGGTCGCCGCCTCCAGGTGCTCTGCCGCCGCCAACAGCACCGCCTCGCCACCCCACGGACCGAGAAGCTGCAGGCCCACGGGCAGACCGTCGACGAAGCCCACCGGTATCGAGATGCCGGGCTGCCCCGTGACGTTTGCGACCACGGCCTGTCGCATGTTGACGACGTCGGCCGGCGCCGTGCCGGAGGGCAGGTCGACGAAGACGTGATCGATCCTCGGTGCGGGAGCGGGCACGGTCGGCCACGCGATCACATCGACGTCCGAGAGGGCCGCGGCGATGCTGCGCCGGATCGCGGCACGGGCGCGATCCGCGCGCCCCACGGCCGGCGCCGGTCGCAGGAGGTTGGCGAGCAAGATCGCGCGCGTCATCGGCGACAAGCGGTCGAGCACCGCGGGCGGAGGGCAACCCGCTTCCGCGCCGAGGCGCACCATCAACGCCGCGCCCGCGAGCTCGAGATGCTCGATTTCGATCTCACGCACGTTCCAGCCCGATGCCGCGAGTGCCTTCTCGGCCCGGTCCGCAGCCGTGGGTTGGCAGTCGGCCCAGTACGGGTCACGCACGACGCCCACCGTGAGCTGTCGGGCGTCCGCTGCGAGGGGACGTGCCAGCAAGGCCTCCGCGACCGCTCTCGCGTCTGCGGCGTCGCGCCCGAACGCGCCTGGCGCGCTGAAGGTCGTGCCCATGCCGAAGTAGTGGTCGTAAGGGAGCGCGCGGTACGTCACCTTGAGCCCCACGACGCCGCAATACGCCGCGGGTAGCCGGGTCGAGCCACCGCTGTCGCTCCCGACGCTGCCTGCCACGAGGCGGGCCGCGACCGCCGCCGCGGATCCACCCGACGAGCCACCGGGGCAGTGATCGCGGTTCCACGGGTTGCGATGGACTCCGTACGCCGACACGACGCCGGTGGTGCCCATGCCGGCTTCGTGCTGGTTCGCCACGCCGACGATCACGGCACCCGCGTCGCGCAGTCGCGTGAACGCTCCGGACTCGGCGGCCGGGATCAACTCGAAGGGTGTGCCGTTCTGCGCCGCTCGCCACGGCAACGCGTACATGTCTTTGATCGTGAGCGGCACACCTCGCAGGGGGCCATCCGGCGCGGCGGCGAGCATCTGCCGCGCCTGATCCGCGAACACCACGGGCGTCGTGTTGAGCGCGGTGTCGCGGCCCGCGAGACGGTCGAGCGTGGCGTCGAGCAACTCGCCGGCGTCGAGCTCGCCGTTTCGGATTGCCCGCGCCTGGTCGACCAGCCCGAGGTCTTGCGGGTGGCTCATGGCGCCCGACTCGGGTCGATCGGCTCGAACGGGAACCGGATCGCGTCGAGCTGATCGAGCAGCGTGGTGTTGCCTTCGTAGCCCGCCTGGATCAGGGCCACGAGCGCGAGGTCGTCGTCGCTCACGTCGATCGCGGCCCGTGCGTAGACGGCGCGCGCCTGCGCTTCGAAGCCGGGATCCACGGGCCTGGACCCTATCCTTCACGTCATGTCGGCCGTCCGGATCGTTGCTGTCGCGCCCGGATCTCCGGCCGCGCGCGCCGGGCTGGCCGAAGGCGACCACCTCGTGCGCCTCAATGGGCACGCGCCGCGCGACATCATCCAGTATCGGTTGCTCACGGACGACCCCGACCTCTCCGTCGACGTCGATCGCGGCGGGCTCGGTCTCACGCTCGAGGTGGCGAAGGGCGCGGGCGAGCCGCTCGGCGTCGAGGTGGAGTCACCCCTGTTCGATCGCGTGCAGACGTGTGACAACCACTGCGAGTTCTGCTTCATCTATCAATTGCCGCCGGGCCTGCGAAAGAGCCTCTATCTCAAGGACGACGACTACCGACTGTCGTTCCTGTACGGGAACTTCACGACGCTCACTCGCTTCACCGAATCCGATCTGGAGCGAGTCATCACCGAGCGATTGAGCCCGCTGAACGTGAGCATCCACGCGACCGATCCCGATGTGCGCGCCGATCTCCTTCGCAACCGCAGGGGCGCGACGAGCTTGCGCTGGCTGCGAGCGTTGCTCGACCACGGCATCGACGTGCACGGCCAGGTGGTGGTGTGCCCCGGAATCAACGACGGCGCCGTGCTCGACGACACGCTCGCCGGCGTGCTCGATGAGTATCCCGAGCTGGCGTCGCTGTGCGTCGTGCCGCTCGGCGTGAGCCGGTACTCGAACGAGTCGCGCATGCGAGCGCACTCGCCGGCCGAGGCCGCCGCCGTGGTGGACAAGGTAGAGGACTGGCAGGACGTGTTCCAGCGTGCGCTGGGCCGCCGCCTCGTCTTCGCCGCCGACGAGTACTACCTCCTTGCCGGTCGCGCGTTCCCGCCGGCGGATGCCTACGAGGGGTTCGCGATGCACGAGGACGGCATCGGGATGGCCCGCACGTTCGAAGCCGACTTCGAGGGACGCGGCACGCAGCCCACGGGCACGACCGCGGGCTTCTTCGCCTGGGTCGAAGGCCGGCTCGACGGCGCGCCGTTCGAGCCGTACCGCGGACCACGAGCGGGCGCCACGCGGGTGACCTTGCGGCCCGGCAAGAACGCGCCGATCGCGATCCTCACGGGCGAGTACGGCGCGCGCGTGCTGTCGCCGATCATCGAGCGGCTCCACCGCAACGATGTGCGCGTCGTCGCGGTGCGCAACGAGTTCTTCGGCGGCAACATCGGCGTCACGGGGTTGCTCGTCGGCGCGGACCTCGACCGGGTGCTGCAGGCCGAGCCCGAAGGGCATCGCTACTTGCTGCCCGACGTCTGCCTTTCGGCCGGCCGGTTCCTCGACGGGCGGTCGCCCGAGGATCTCTGCCGGGCCGTCGAAGTCGTCACCACGGACGGCGGGGCCCTCCGAGCTGCGCTCTCGTGAGCCTGCCGGTCGTCGCGATCGTCGGGCGCCCCAACGTCGGGAAGTCGACGCTGCTCAACAGAATCGTCGGTCGCCGTGAGGCGATCGTCGAGGAGAAGCCCGGTGTCACGCGTGATCGCAAAGAGGTCGAAGCCGATTGGCAGGGTCGGCGCTTCATCGCGGTCGACACAGGAGGCTGGTTGCCGTCGCGCGACTCGCTCGACGCGAAGGTGAGCGAGCAGGCCGAGAAGGCCATGCGCGACGCCGATGCGATCCTGTTCGTCGTCGACGCCACGGTCGGCGTGGTCGAAGAGGATGCACAGGTTGCGAACGTGGTCCGCCGGCTCGGCGCACCGGTGGTCGTCGTCGTCAACAAGGTGGACGACCGCAACCGCGAGCCAGCCATGTGGGACTTCCTCGAGTTCGGCCTCGGCGAGCCGTCACCCGTCAGCGCGCTGCACGGCCGTGGTACCGGCGACATGCTCGATCGGCTCGTCGAGCTGCTTCCGGACGCGGATGACGGCGAGCTCGTCGCCGGGGAGGAGCCGCAGGAGAGCGAGACGGCGGAGCGTGTCTTCGCCGTCGCCATCGTCGGCCGGCCGAACGTCGGCAAGTCGACGCTCTTCAACCGACTCATTGGCGACGACCGTGCCGTCGTTCACGACATGCCCGGAACCACACGCGACGCGATCGACACCGTGGTGGAGACCGAGGAGGGGCCGATCCGGTTCGTCGACACCGCCGGCATGCGACGCCGGTCGCGCATCGACGAGGGCACGGAGTACTACTCGCTCGTGCGCGCCCTTCAGGCCGTCGATCGCTCGGACGTCGCGCTGCTCGTGATCGACGCCACCGAGGGCGTGACGGCGCAGGACCAACGGCTCGCCGAACGCATCGATGCGGCCGGGTGTCCGATCGTGATCCTGCTCAACAAGTGGGAGACGCTCGACGCGGACGACCGCGAGACCGTGACTCGCGAGGTCGGGCGCAAGCTCCATTTCACCGCGAACTCCGTGGTGCTCAAGGTCAGCGCGCTCACCGGCAAGGGCGTGCATCGCCTCGTGCCCGCGCTGGGCGAGGCGATCGATGCGTACCACACCCGGATTCCGACGCGGAAGGTCAACGATGTGATCCGCGATGCGCAGGCCGCGCAGGCCGCACCGCACGGCGCCCGAGTGCTGTACGCGACCCAAGGCGCCGCCGATCCGCCGACCTTCACCCTCTTCGCCAACCGGGAGCTCCCGCCGACCTATCTGCGGTATCTCGAGCGCATGCTCCGGGAGGCCTTCGATCTCGGCCCCACGCCCATCAAGCTGCGGGTTCGTCGCCGCTCAGAGTGACGTTCCGTCGGACAACGGTGACGGATCCGTAACGTCCAGGAACTACGATCGTCGGGGAAATGCACAAACCCGTACTGGTCCTCGTGGCCGTTGCGTGTCTCGTGGCCGCGGCGGTCTGGGGGCGCTCCGCCCGGTACCTGCGCAAGGTGGAACTGCGCGTCAACGCCGAGTTCGGCCCCGACAACGACGCCACCGCACTGGCTCGCGCCGCCTTCCGCAAGGAGCTCCACACCACCGCGCTCTACGTGCTGCTGGCGATCGCGTCGCTCGCCGTCGGCGTGAGCGACCGCTCGAGTGCGGTGACGCTCTACGCGTTCATCTTCGTGCCGATCGCGGTGTCGCTCTTCTACGGCCGCGACTTCATCCGGGAGTCGCGATTGTTCGAGGAGCGGGCGATGCTGGAGCGTCGCGCCGAGGAGGTGCTGTCCCAGGAGGAGCTCGCACCGCGGAGGTGGGCCGAGCGTCTCGCGCCGGACGACCTGCCCGACTTCGCCGGGTTCGACGTGGGCCGCGTCTACCTTCCCGGCACCGGACTGATGGCCGGCGACTTCTACGACGTGTTCCGCGTCGCGCCGAACCGGGTGGCCGCGGTGATCGGCGATGTCACCGGTCACGGCATCGAACCCTCGATCACGGCGTTCCAGGCGAAGTATCTGCTGCGCGTGTTCCTCCGCCAGTTCCGCGATCCGGCGCAGGCCATCGAGGAGCTCAACGTGCAGATGGGTGCGCAGGCTCGTCCGGAGGAGTTCATCTCGTTGCTCGTCACGGTCTTCGACACCGAGGCGGGCACGCTGCGCTTCGCATCAGCCGGCCATCCCGCCGCGTGGCTGTGGCATGACCGCGAGGTGCAACCACTGCGCGCCACGGGACCGCTGCTGCTCCTCGATCCCGACGCCAGCTACATCAGCCGCGAGATCACGCTCGAGGACGGCGACCTGCTCCTCACGTACACCGACGGGCTCGCCGAGGCCCGAGACGGCGAAGCCATGTTCGGTGAGGAGCGCATCGCCGGCTTCCTGCGCCGCGACCCGGGCGTCGACCCCGACGTGCTGTGCAAGACGTTGATCGAGGCCGCACGCGACTTTGCGTCCTCCCCGATCAACGACGACATCGCGATCCTCGCCATCCGTCGGTCCTGACATGAACGACGAAGCGCTGCGCAAGGCCACCGAGCGCGCCCTGGCCGGCAACCTCGATGCGCAACGCGAGAAGCTTGCCGCCCAGCGCAAGTTGTTCGTCCGCGATCGCATCGCGCTCTTGCTCGACGAAGGTTCGTTCGTAGAGGACGCGCTGCTCGCGAACGTGACGGCGCCGACCGACGACCTCCCGGCCGACGGAGTGGTCACCGGCGCCGGTCGCATCGACGGGCGCCCGGTCTGTGTCGTCGCCAACGACCCGACGGTGAAGGCAGGCTCATGGGGCGCGCGCACCGTCGAGAAGATGGTGCGGCTCACGGAGTATGCACTTCGGCACGAGCTGCCGATCTTCTGGTTGGTCGACTCCGCGGGTGCGCGCATCACCGACCAGGTCGAGCTGTTCCCGGGCCGACGGGGCGCGGGACGCATCTTCTACAACCAGATCAAGCTGTCCGGGCGCGTGCCGCAGGTCTGCTGCTTGTTCGGTCCGTCGGCCGCTGGCGGCGCGTACATCCCGAGCTTCTGCGACATCGTGATCATGGTCGAGGGCAACGCGTCCATGTACCTCGGTTCGCCCCGCATGGCCGAGATGGTGATCGGCGAGATCACCACGCTGGAGGAGATGGGCGGCGCTCGGATGCACGCCACCGTGTCCGGTTGCGGCGACAACCTCGCGTTCGACGACGAGGATGCGCTCGACCAGGCTCGCGCCTTCTTCTCGTACCTGCCGACGTCATGGCGGTCCGCGCCTCCCGTGTACGCCGCGGCGGCTCCGGTTCGTTCGATCTCGGCCGATCTCGTACCACCGGACGAGCACGTGCCCTTCGACATGCACGACCTCATCGACGGGATCGCCGACGCCGAGTCGTTCTTCGAGATCAAGCCCCTGTACGCACCCGAGGTGATCGTCGGCCTCGGCCGGCTCGACGGCGCCCCAGTCGGGATCGTGGCGAACAATCCGGCGCAACTCGGTGGCGTGCTGTTCGTCGATTCGGCCGACAAGTGCACACGGTTCATCAACCTCTGCGACGCGTTCAACGTCCCGCTCGTCTTCCTCGCCGACGTGCCGGGCTTCATGGTCGGCACTGCGGTCGAGCGCCAGGGCATCATCCGCCACGGCGCCAAGATGATCTCGGCGCTGTCGTCGGCCACCGTGCCGAAGATCTGCGTGGTGCTGCGCAAGGCGTACGGCGCGGGCCTCTACGCGATGAACGGCCCTGCCTTCGAACCCGACGCGACCCTGGCGCTGCCCTCTGCGCAGATCGCGGTGATGGGTCCCGAGGCCGCGGTCAACGCGGTGTACTACAACAAGCTGGCCGACCTCCCCGAGGAGGAGCGCGCCGAGCGTCGCCGCGAGCTGGAGGACGAATACCGCGACGACATCGACATCTTCAAGCTCGCCTCCGAGCTGATCGTCGACGCGGTGGTGGAGCCGGACAAGCTGCGCGACGAGCTGGTGCGGC
>DASZHU010000011.1:0-1682 GCA_035937605.1 Acidimicrobiales bacterium
CTCCCGGACCGGCCTCCGGTCTTCTCCCACAAGGTGACGTCGCCGATCACCATGCTGCGATCGGCCGACTTGCACATGTCGTAGATGGTGAGCGCGGCCACCGAGCAGGCCGTCATCGCCTCCATCTCGACCCCGGTGCGATCCACCGTGTCGACCTGGGCCTCGACCTCGATGAACGTGTCCTCGATCCGGAAGTTCACGAGCACCGAGCCCACCAAAAGGGGGTGACACAGCGGAATCAGGTCGGGCGTGCGCTTGGCCGCTTGGATGCCGGCCACTCGGGCCACCGCCAGCACATCGCCCTTCGTGATCGCACCCCGAGCGACGAGGGAGGTCGTGTCCGGCTGCATGTACACCCGCCCCCGAGCGATCGCGCGGCGGTGCGTCGCCTCCTTGGGGGTGACGTCGACCATCCGAGCGCGCCCTAGGGGATCCAGATGGGTCAGCCCCCGGTCCGACATCGGCGGGAAGTCTAGAAGAAGACGCCCAGGTCAGCCGCGCTTCGCGCGCGCCGGGGCCGGCCGCCGGGTTCGCGCCGCCTGGGCGGTCAACCGCCGATCTGACTCATCGATCGGCGCGGCCGGATGAACTGCACCTGGTTCACCGCATGGCCGGCCCACTTGGCGGCGACGCAGCGCTCCATGGCCGCGGCCACATCGTCGTCGTTCGCCCCCCCTCGCAGCAGCGCGCGCAGGTCGAGTTCGTCGAGCGCGAAGAGACACGACCGGAGCTGACCGTCGGCCGTCAGGCGGATGCGATCGCACGTCGAACAGAACGCGTTCGTGACGCTGGCGATGACGCCGATGTCGCCGCGGCCATCGCGGTAACGCAGCACCTCCGCCGGCTCGGGGCCGTCGTGATCAACACCGTCGAGCTCGAGCGGATAGACGGCGTCGATTGCCGCGACGATCTCGTCGCGGCCGACGACCTTGTCCGGCGTCCACTCTCCCGTCGCGTCGAGCGGCATGAACTCGATGAAGCGCACGCTCACGCCTCGCTCGCGACCGAAGGCGGCGAAGTCGACGACCTCGTCATCGTTCACGCCGCGTACGAGCACCGCGTTGATCTTCACGGGCGTGAGACCGGCGTCGAGCGCCGCGTCGATTCCGTCGAGCACCTGCGCAAGGCAGTCGCGCCGCGTGAGCTCGACCACTCGTTCGCGCCGCAGCGAGTCGAGCGAGACGTTGATGCGCCGCAACCCCGCGGCGGCGAGATCGTGCGCGATGAGCCCGAGGGTCGTGCCGTTGGTGGTGAGTGCGAGGTCGGTGTCCAGGGCCGCGAGTCGCTCGACGAGCACCGGCAGGTGCGCCCGGACCGTGGGCTCCCCGCCGGTCAGCCGGATCGCCGTGAACCCGTAGCGTTCGACGAGCACGCGAGCGACGCGTTCGATCTCCTCGAACGTGAGCACCTCGCGCCGCGGCAGCCAGGTCATGCCCTCCGCCGGCATGCAGTACGTGCAGCGCAGGTTGCAACGATCGGTGACCGAGATGCGGAGATCCCGGTGCACGCGGCCGAAGCCGTCGGTCAGCGCCTGCGTCACGCGGGCCAGGCTATGGGCAGCACGTCGACTTCGTCGCCTGCACCGACGCCGTCGCCGTCGGGCAGCACCGCCAGCGCGTTGCCATTCGCCAGCGCGGCGAGTTGGTGCGAGCCCTGACCGCCGGCGGAGCGGACGTGCAGCC
>DASZHU010000012.1:0-5266 GCA_035937605.1 Acidimicrobiales bacterium
AGGGCGGCTGGGGGTCGTACTCGATCCCGAGTTGGATCGTCTGCGCCACCTCGGCGCCGGCGATCGTTCCGACCAGTGTGAGCGCCATGTCGATCCCAGCCGACACTCCGGCGCCGGTGGCGATCTTGCCGTCGATTACCACGCGTTCGAGCGTCGGCTCCGCACCGAACTTCTTCAGCTCGTCCAGCGCGAGCCAATGGCTCGTCGCCCGCTTTCCCTCGAGCAGCCCGGCCGCCCCGAGCAGCAACGAGCCGGTGCACACCGAGGTGGTCCACTGCGACGTCTCGTGCGCGGCCCGCAACCAGGAGATGAAGCGATCGTCGGTGCGCAGCGCCTGCTCGCCGTGTCCACCGGGAACGACGATGATGTCCGGCCGCGGGAGCTCGTCGATGTCGGCGTCGGCGTTGATCCCGACACCGCTCTTGCCTTCCTCCGTGCGCTTCATGCCGACGCCGAGCCCGACCCAGGTGACCGTCGCGTCCGGGAGGTGAGCGAACACCTCGAACGGGCCGATGGCGTCGAGGGCGGCCATGTTGTCGAAGGCGACGATGGCGATGTCCATGGGTGCTCCTTGGTTCATGTTCAGGCCGCGTCGGCGCGGAAGCGCCGGCGATACTCGGTCGGGCCGGTACGCAACACGCGGAGGAAGACGCGGCGCATCGTCTCGGTCGTGCCGAACCCCGCCGCGCGTGCGACGCGACCGATGGCGTCGTCGGTGTCCTCGAGCAGCCGGCGGGCCACCTCGACGCGGGCGATCTCCACGTAGCGACCGGGCGTCACGCCGACCTCGTCCTTGAAGCACCGGGCGAAGTTCCGATCGCTCATGCCGGCGCGCTCCGCGAGCGCGGCAACCGTCAGGTCGTCGTCCGGATGATCGGCGATCCATTGCTGCACGTCGCGCAGCGGGTCGCGATGGGCCACCTGCGCTGCGAGTTGGGCGCTGAACTGCGACTGGTTGCCCGGTCGGCGGAGGAACATGACGAGGCGCCGAGCGACCCGCAGCGCCAGGTCGCGGCCGAGGTCGTCCTCGACGAGCGCGAGCGCGAGGTCCATGCCGGCCGTCACGCCCGCCGATGTGTAGACGTTGCCATCGCACACGAAGATCGGGTCGGGATCGACGTCGATGGTGGGGTAGCGGCGCGCCAAGGTGTCGCACACCGACCAGTGCGTCGTCGCGCGGCGGCCGTCGAGGAGTCCGGCCTCGGCCAGCAGGAACGCACCCGTGCACACCGAGGTCACGCGGCGCGAGCGGGTGGCGAGGCGTGTGATGCCGTCGATCAGCGACCGACTGCGCAGCGCGTCGATGGTGCCGTCGCCGCCGGCGACGACGAGGGTGTCGATGCGGCCTCGGAGTCCCCGCAGCCGCCGTTCCACGCCGACCGTGAGCCCACTCATCGCCCGCACCGTCGGCCCGGTCGTCGCCACGATCTCGGTGGCGTACTCGGCCCGGCCCGCCTCGCGGTTGGCGGTGGCGAAGACCTCGAGCGGCCCGACCGCGTCGAGGCTCTGGATCCCCTGGTAGACGACGATCACGACGCGGCGCGGCTCCACGCCGTCATCCTGCGCTCGCGGGCCTCTGGCGGCAATGAAGAATTTCCCACGATTTCTGCCAAATCTTGCGGAATGACATCCGCGATTCCGGGGTGCTGTGGTTGACTACGGCTACCGAAGAAAGGAGGTGGTCCAGCTGAACGGTGAAAGTTGCGGGACTTCGGAGGTGGCTGGCCGCTAGCGCGGCCGCTGGACCACCGGCGAATACCAACCAGCCACCGCCGGCAACGACGGTCGAGAGCTCGTCCCACTCGATACACAAACGTCAGCCGGCCTTCATCCAGTGATTCTGAGAACCGGGGAGCCCAGTGGGCTCCCCGGTTCGCGTTACGTTTCACTCGTACATGGATCGTCCAACGAGGTTCGAGCACCATCGGTGGGTCGGCGACAAGCGTGATCAGGTGGCACACGACCTCGACGCCTGTAGCGCGCCGAAGATCATCGACGAGCTCGTGCACGCCGAGACCTACCTCGCCTTCGGTCCCGACTCCCTGGCCGAGGCCCGCAACCGCGGCTATCACCGCTGCGATCGTTGCGAAGGGATGAGATCGAGCGAGTAGTGCCGAGCGGCTACCGGTTTCCCTCAGGGCCGCTCCAACTGGTCGGTCACCTCGCCAGCCCTCCGAGCCGCAACCAATCCGGCGTGCCCGGGCTCGTCCTCGCGCACCACTTCCACACCGGTGCCGGTGGCGCGGCGGCGACGGCGGACACGTATCCGGAGCTCGCCGAGCGGATCGCGACCGAGCTCGGTTGGTACGTCCTCACGTTCACGTGCCGCGGCGCCGGTGAATCCGAGGGACAGTTCTCGCTCGGCGGTTGGCTGGCCGACATCAATGCCGCGGTGGATCACCTCCACGGTACGGCCGGGGTCTCCGGGGTGTGGCTCGCGGGCTTCGGCACCGGCGCGGCACTGTCGATCTGCGCGGGTGCTCGCGACGAGCGCGTGCGGGGCGTTGCGGAGTTGGGGGGTCCGGCCGACTTCGACGACTGGGCCGGCCAGCCGCGGCGGCTGCTCGAGTACTCGCGCGAGGTCGGGTTCGTGAAGGATCCTCGGTTTCCGGCGTCGTTCGACGCGTGGGCGCGCGATCTGCGCACGATCCGACCGGTGCAATGCGTCGCCGACTACAGCCCGCGCTCGTTGCTGGTGGTCCACGGCACCGACGACGACACCGTCCCGGACTTCGACGCGCGTGTGCTCTCCGATGCCCACGGGACCGCGGAGATGCGGATCATCGCCGGTGCGGGACACCAGCTCCGGGACGACCCCCGCGCCGTCGCGGTGCTGCTCGGCTGGCTCGATCGCGAGCGAACGGGCACGGAGTTCTCTCCCGCCCCGGCCCCTGCTCAACCTTGACACGCGTGTCAGGTTTCCGGGACCATGCCTGCCAGCCATCTGGGGGTGGGCATGCGGATTGTGATCGTCGGCGGCGGGAGCCGGCAGTGGGGGCCGAAGCTCACCACTGACATCATCACGACGCCGTCGCTGGCCGACGCGAACATCGTGCTGCACGACATCGACAACGACTCGCTCGCGCTCATGGGCTCCTATTGCGAGCGCATCAACCGCGAGCTGGGCGCCCGCGCGACGATCGAGGCGACGACGGATCGGCGCGCGGCGCTGGACGGCGCGGACTTCGTGGCCGTCACGATCTCCACCGGCGGGTTCGCCTCGATGACCCACGATCTCGAGATCCCCGCGCGCTACGGCGTGCGCCAGTCGGTCGGCGACACCTGCGGGCCCGGGGGCATCAGTCGCTCGCTGCGCAACATCCCCGTGTTGCTCGACATCGCACGCGACATGGAAGCCGCGTGTCCCGACGCGTGGCTGCTCAACCTCACGAACCCGATGACGTGCCTCACCCGCGCGATCAATAAGGAAACGTCGATCAAGGCCGTGGGTCTGTGTCACGAGGTCGTCATCATGAGCTGGCTCGTGGCGATGGCGCTCGGTGTGCCCGCCGATGAAGTCGGCTTCACCGTCACCGGCGTGAACCACCTGCCATGGATCACCGATCTGACCGTTTCCGGTGCCGACGGGTTCGAAGCGCTGCGGGCCGTCATCGCGGACCGATCGGACGCCGCGTGGTTCGCGGAAGACCATCAACTCAAGATGGCGATGCTCGACCGTTACGGCGCGCTGCCGGGTGCCGGCGACCGTCACGTCGCCGAGTTCTTCCCGTGGGTGCTCACCGAGGAGGCCGACTGGGGCAAGTCGTGGGGCGTGTCGCTCACCTCCATCGCGGACCGCGAGCGCGACGAAGCGGCGTACCGCACGGAGATCCACAAGATCATCGACGGCGACGCGCCGGTCCCGGCCTGGCAGTCGGGGGAGATGGTCGCCCCGATCATCGATTCACTCACGACGGGCACTCGGCGGGAGCTGCCGCTGAACCTTCCGAACTCGGGCCAGACCCCCTACCTGCCCGACGACGTGGTCGTCGAAACGATGTGCGTCGTCGACTCGCTCGGTATCCGAGGCCGCGACGCGGTCCAGCCTCCGGCGCCGTGCGCCGAGTGGACCCGCCGTCACGTCGCGGTGCAGGAGCTCACCGTCCAGGCGGCGGTCACCGGAGATCGCGAGTTGGCGCGCACCGCGATGGCACTCGATCCACTGGGCGGCCGGATCGATCTGCGCTCGATCGAGTCGATGACCGACGAGTTGCTGGCCGCCACCGCGCCGTGGTTGCCCCAGTTCTCCGGATGACACCGGCCGCGGACTTCTCTGTTCCCGACGAGCTCCTGGCGTCGTCCGCCGTCGCGCCCGCGCGTCGTCGCGGGCTCGTGCTGAACGGAACGGATGCGACCACACGCGGACTGGCGTCGCTCGCCGCAGGCTCGGTCATGTTGGGCACGGCGGCCCCCGCGCTCGGTGCGCTCGTGCTGGCCGCGGCGCTCGTGGTCGGTGTCGTCAGCCTGAGGGCGGTGGGCAACGCGACCCCGTCCCGAGTGCGCCGGCGCACGGTGACGGGCTTCGTCGGCGGCGCGATCGGCGGCGTGATCGCAGGACTGGTCGCCGCCAGCGCGGTGGACGAGGCGCAGGGCCCAGGGTTCGTCGTGGCGCTCGCGCTCCTCGCGTCGGCGGGTGGGTTCGGGTTGCTGTTCTACGCCCGGTCGCTCGCGAGCGACTTGGCCGACCGCACGGATGGCGCAACGGATCGGAAGCCGGTGGCGACCCCCGCGGCGCTGGAGGTGCGCGGGCTCGACTTCGCCTACGGATCGCAGCAGGTGCTGTTCGACGTGTCGATCACGGTCGAGCAAGGCGAGATCGCCGCGCTGCTCGGCACGAACGGGGCCGGCAAGTCGACGATCCTGCGAGCGGTCGCGGGTCTCGATCCCCCGGTCGCCGCGTCGATCCGCCTGTTCGGTGAGGACATCACGTTCATGGACGCGGCGGACATCCTGCGGCGCGGCGTCGCGTTGCTGGCGGGCGGGCGGATGACGTTTCCGTCGCTCACCGTTCACGAGAACCTCCGCGTGGGCGCCTACTCGACGGCCGGCGCTCGAGTCGACGAGGTCTACGAGCGGTTCCCCGCGCTTGCGTCGCGGCGCCAACAGCGCGCCGGCACGTTGTCGGGCGGCGAGCAGCAGATGTTGGCTCTCGGGCGCGTGTTGCTCACGCAGCCCCGGCTGCTGCTCATCGACGAGCTGACGCTCGGCCTCGCGCCGAAGGTGGTCGAGCAGCTCATCGACGTCCTGCGTGACGTGAACGCGCAGG
>DASZHU010000013.1:0-4673 GCA_035937605.1 Acidimicrobiales bacterium
GGAGCGGACGTCACCGAGGAGGCGTTGTTCCGTTGGTGCATCGATCAGCTCCCCTACTTCGCGATGCCGCGCTACATCGAGTTCCGCAGCGAGCTACCCCGTAGCCCGGTGGGCCGGGTGCTCAAGCGATCGTTGCGTGACGAAGGCGTCACCGCGGCCACGTGGGATGCCGAGGCGGCCGGCATCACCTACGAGAAGCGCTGATCCCGTGAGCCGTTCGACGGCCACTCCGGACGGTAGTAGCCGTCGAAGCGGAGCTGGCCGCCGCGCAACTCGCGGAACGTGAGGAAGTCGCCCTTGTACCCCTTGTGGTCACCCGGACCGAACTGCACATAGCACGACGGGCCGCCGTTCGTGGCGGGCATCCAGCGGATGCGCTCGAGACCGTCGCGCACATGACGAGGTGTCGGGATCGCCGCGTTCGCGATGCCGTGGACCGCGGCGCGCGCGGTGTCGTAGGCGAGCGCGACGACGACGTTGCGCGTCTCGCGCCCGAATCGGGCGGAGAACCGACGCATCATCGCTTCGTAGTTCGGGTTCGCGCCGTCTTCGCCGAGTTGGTCGATGCCGTGCCAGCCCTCGAGGCCCTGTGCCCACGCGTTCGAGTTCGAATAGAACATGAAGGCCGTGCCCATGACCCGCGGTGGGTCCCAGTCGAGGGCGCGGAACGCCTCGGCGAAGTGGAACGTCGAGTAGCCATACCCGCCGTAGTAGATGCCTTGCGTGCCCATGTCGCGCATCTCCGAGAGGTGGTCCTTCAGACCGCGCGGGTTCGGTTCGAGCATCACCTCCCGCGTCACGGTCAGGCCGAGCCGCATCGCCGTGTCGCGGAAGAAGTCGGCGTAGTCGCGGCCGGACGATCCCGTCTCCCAGAACAACCCGACCTTGTGCAGCCCGCGCTGGTGCAGCCAGTTCGCGCACATCACGGCCTCGGTCGGGATGTCGCCGTTCGCCACAGTGAAGCACGACTCGCTCGCGAACCGGTGCGCGCCTGTCCATCCGATGACCGGCACGCCGATCTCATCGGCCGTCGGCTGCAGCGTGAGGCAGTTGTCGGAGATAAGCGGCCCGATCACGACGACGCAACCCTGTTCGACGAGCCACTTGTAGCCCTCGATCACCTTGCGGTAGTTCTCCCGCGGCAAGCCGCGCGCGTCGCACGTCACCAGCGCGATCGGGCTCCGCAGCCAAACGCCCTCGTTCATCGCATCCTCGAGGGCGAGGATCGACGGGTCGAGCCAGTCGGCCAGCAACTGGCCGAGATCCATGTCGACGAGGATGCCGATCTTCACGGGCTCGAACGGGTCGCCCTGCGTCTGCACGCCGCCCGTCGGCGGATGCACCACGATCTCGGCGACGGCCTTCTCGCCGACGGCCCCGCCGCCCTCGTACCACTGGCTGCCGTCACCCTGCGCGCCCTCGAGGTACGAGCTCGTACTGAACGGCACGCTCGACACAGCGCGGTCGGGTTGTGTGATGCCGGGGTCGGCTGGCGCGGGAAACATCCGCTCGGCGTAGCGGCGAGTGCGGTCGTCGCCGGTCGCGTCACTCGTCACGCGGTCGCCTTGCCGGCGAGCTCGCCGAGGCTCATCCCGCCTGCTGCCGCGAAGCGTCCGTGATCCATCGAACGGACCGCGACGTCGTGTCCGGCCACGGACGCGCGCAACGCACCCACGGTGCACTCCGCGCGCGGGATCGATGCGAACGGATCGAACTGGTACCAGCGCATGGCGTTGTCGTGCGTGATCTTGTCGAGGTCGCCGCGCGGTACGTCGTAGCGCGCCGCCATCTCCACGAGCTCCTCCGGCGCGTTCGGCCATGAGGTATCCGAGTGCGGGTAGTCCTGCTCCCAGCAGATGTTGTCGATTCCGATCTCGTGGCGGAGGGAGAGACCGACCGGGTCCGCGATGAAGCACGTCAGGATGTGCTCACGGAAGACGTCGGACGGCAGGCGATCACCGAAGTCCTGCCCGGTCCAGCGATGGTGCATCTCGTAGGTGCGATCGAGCCGGTCGAGGAAGTACGGGATCCATCCCGTCCCGCCCTCCGACAGCGCGACTCGGAGCGCCGGATACTCCTTGAACACGCGTGACCAGACGAGATCTGCGGCGGCCATGCAGATGTTCATCGGCTGCAGCGTGATCATCACGTCCATCGGCGCGTCAGGCGCGGTCACGGCCAACTTGCCGGACGACCCGAGGTGCACGTTGAGCACCGTGCCGGTGTCGACGAGCGCCTTCCACATCGGATCCCAATGCGCGTCATGGAAGCTGGGCAGGCCGAGTTCGGCAGGGTTCTCGGTGAAGGTGAGCGCGTGGCAGCCCTTCGCCGTGACGCGTCGGATCTCGGCCGCGCACAGCTCTGGATCCCACAGGATCGGCAGCGCCATCGGGATGAACCGGCCCGGATGCGTGCCGCACCACTCGTCGATGTGCCAGTCGTTGTAGGCACGCGTGACGGCGAGCCCGAGGTCTTTGTCCGCGACGTTGCCGAAGAGCCGGCCGGAGAACGACGGGAACGACGGGAAGCAGAGGCACGCGAGCACGCCACCCGCGCTCATGTCCTTGACACGTTCGTTGACGTCGTAGCACCCGGGTCGCATCTCGTCGAAGGCGGTCGGGTTGACGCCGTACTCCTCCTTCGGCCGGCCGGCCACCGCGTTCAGCCCGATGTTCGGGATCGTGTGACCGTCGAACACCCACACGTCGTTGCCGCTGTCGGTGTGGACGACCTTCGGCGCCACGTCCGCGTACTTGGCGGGCAGGCGCCCATCGAAGACGTTCGGCGGCTCGACCACGTGGTCGTCGACGCTGATGAAGATCATGCTCTCGACATCGATGCGACTCATATGCGGCCCTCCGGGCGGATGTCCTCGGCGATCCAGTTCGGGGCGCGGCGCTCGGAGAACGAGGTCCAACCCTCGACGTACTCGCTGCCGCGCAGACTGGCGTCCATCGCCATGCGGTCGTAGATCCCGTACTGCAGGTTGATCGCCCGCTTCACCTCGCGGCGGGCCTCGGGTGCGCCCCAACAGCACTCCGTGAGCACCTGGGTCGTGGCGTCGAGCAACTCATCGTGGGGAACCACGCGAGTCACGAGCCCCCATTCGCACGCCTCGGCGGCGTCGAGGGTGCGGCCGCTGAGAAGCAGATCGCGAGCCCGGGCGATGCCGACCTGCTGGGGAAGGATCTGGCTGTAGTGCGTGTCCGCGATGCCGCGATAGATCTCCGGCGACCGGAACGTGGCTCGGTCGCTCGCGACCGCCACATCCGACAGCATCGCGATCATCATCCCGCCGCCGTGGGCGATGCCGTTGATCGCGCTGACCACAGGCTTGGCCGAGTGCCGCACCGCGTCGAACGGCGTGACGTCCATGTGGAGCATCGCGCCGAGGTCGGTCCAGTTGTCGTCGTAGGTCGAGCTCATGTCCCCGCCGGGAATGAAGACGTCGCCCACTCCCGTGATGAGCAGCCCGGCCAGCGCCCGATCCGCGTTGACCACGTCGACCGCACGCCGCACGCCGAAGTACATCGCCGGGGTCATGGCGTTGCGCTTCTCCGGCCGGTCGACGACGCACCGCGCGAGCGAACCGTGGCGTTCGAATCGGAGGTGCGGCGTACCGAGCCAGTCGCCCTCGGGTGGGCGCGCGGTCATCCGCTCGCGACCATCTTGGCGCCGCGCTCACGGAGGTCGATCTTGAGCACCTTGTTCGATGCGTTGAGAGGGAGGGCGTCGACCACCTCGATGTAGCGGGGCACCTTGTAGTTGGCCATGCGTTCGCGGCACCACGCGATCAACTCGTCGGTATCGACCGTCGTCCCCGTCGCGGGAACGACGAAGGCCATGCCCACCTCACCGAGACGTTGGTTGGGAACACCGACCACAGCGACCACCGCCACTGACGGGTGAGCGGTCATGGCCTTCTCGATCTCGGCCGGGTACGCGTTGAATCCGCCGACGATGAACATGTCCTTCTTGCGATCCGTGATCGCGAGGTTGCCCGCGGCATCGGCTACCGCGACGTCGCCGGTGTGCAGCCAACCATCGGCGTCGATGGCCTCCGCGGTCGCCTCGGGGTTGTCGAGGTAGCCCTTCATCAGGTTGTAGCCGCGTACGAGCACCTCACCGGGCTGGCCCTGCGCGACCGGTGTTCCGTGGTCGTCCACGAGGCGGACCTCGACACCGGGGATGGCGCGGCCAGACGTCTTGGCGATCGTCGAGGGATCATCGTCGTGACGGCACATCGTGGCGATGCCGTGGGCCTCGGTGAGCCCGTAGCCCGTCACGACCGTCTCGAAGCCGAGCTTCTCGCGCATCGCGATGATCATCTCGGTCGTGATCGGGGCGGCGCCCGTCACCGACAGCCGCAGCGTCGAGAAGTCGAACTGATCGAGGTCGGGGTGGTTGAGGATCGTCTGGAAGATCGCGGGTGGCCCCGGGAGCATCGTGATGGCCTCCTCGGGGATGCGGCGCATCACCGACGGCACGTCGAAGACGGGATGCGGCACGATCGTCGCACCCTTCAGCAGCGACGCCAGGATGCCCGCCTTCAGCCCGAACGCGTGGAAGAACGGGTTGACGATGAGGTAGCGATCGCCCTCGGTCAGTCCGATGACTTCCGTCCACGCGTCGTACACCCGCAGGCTCTGGGCGTGGGTCACCATGGCCCCCTT
>DASZHU010000014.1:0-13525 GCA_035937605.1 Acidimicrobiales bacterium
CCAACCGCGAGTTGCAGGACGACGGCGTGGTCGACGCGTGGCTGTCGTTGATCGGTGACATGGAGCCGTGGCCGAATCCGGGACGGCTCGGTCAATACGAGGCCTGCCTCGCGTGGTCGAACGACAGCGAACGGGTGAAGGGTTGGCCGACGATCGCCGTCTCGTGCCTAGTGCTCTCGTTCGAGCACGACGTCGACTCGCCCCCCGCCCGCGCCCACGAGGCCGCGAACAGGATCCCGGGCGCGCAGTTCGTCGAGATCCCGGACGCGAGCCACCTGGGTGTGTTCACCCACGGCGGGCTCGTCGCCGACGCGATGCTCGAGTTCTTCGACGAGAGCTGATGGGCGGCTGAGAGAACCCCGCGCCCTGCGGAGCGAACGTGCTCGCGATGCGGTCGTTGGAGGTGGTCGTCTTTTGCTGGGTGTGCTGTTCCTGTTCGCAGCCTTTTAGGCTGCGAACGATGGCGACCCTGGTGTGCTTCCACGCTCATCCCGACGACGAATGCATTGCGACCGGCGGCGTGATGGCGAGGGCGGCGTCCCAGGGTCACCGCGTGGTGCTCGTGGTCGCGACGCGAGGGGAGAACGGAGAGGTCGAGGACGGCTTCCTCGACGAGGGCGAGGAGTTGTGGCAGCGCCGCGTCGAGGAGACGGAAGCATCGGCTTCGATCCTCGGGGCGCGACGAGTCGAATTCCTCGGCTACGTCGACTCGGGGATGATGGGCACGCCGGAGAACGACAAGGACGGATCGTTCTGGACCGCGGACGTCGAGGAAGCGGCCGGCCGGTTGGCCGACATCCTGCGAGACGAGCACGCGGACGTCTTGACGATCTACGACTCGCACGGCGCGTACGGGCATCCCGACCACATCCAGGTGCACCGCGTCGGCAAGCGGGCAGCCGAGCTCGCCTCCACGCCGAAGGTGTACGAGTCCACGATCAACCGAGACCATCTGATCCGCGGCTTACGCGAGCGCGCGTCGAGCCTCCCGGAAGGCACGGAGATGCCGGATTTCGAGGCGGCTGCCGATTTCGGTTCGCCCGAGTCGGTCATCAATGTGGCCGTGGACGTCACCGAGTTCCTCGATCACAAGCGCCGTGCGATGCAGGCGCACGCGAGTCAGATCGGTGAGCAGTCCTTCTTTCTCCAGATGCCGGCCGACTCGTTCGCGTATGGCTTCGGCACCGAGTGGTTCATCCGGGACGGGCAAGGTCCGGGCATCACCGAGACCGAACTGCTGTGAGGCTCGTGCTGGTGCGTCACGGCGAGGCCGCGGCCGGGTGGACCGACGACCTCGACCCCGGCCTGTCGGATCTCGGTCGACGCCAGGCCGAGGAGGTTGCGGAGCACCTGGCCACGCTCGGGCCGGTGCCGATCCTTTCGAGCCCGATGAATCGCTGCCGGCAGACCGCCGCGCCACTGGCCGAGCGATGGGGGGTGACGCCGACCGTCGACGCGGCCGTCGGTGAGATCCAGGCGCCGGACCACGATGTCGCCACCCGCGGCCCTTGGCTCGCCACCGTGATGAGTCAGCGGTGGACCGACCTGCCGCCCGACCAACAGGCGTGGCGGGCCGGTGTCATCGAGCGGCTGCTGTCCCTCACCGAGGACACCGTGGTGTTCACGCACTTCATCGCGATCAACGCCGCGCTCGGTTCGGCGACTGCCGACGGCCGCGTCGTGAACCGCCGCGTTGCCAACTGCTCGACCACAGTCCTCGACAGCGACGGCGAATCGCTGATGTTGCTCGAGGCCCCCTCCGAGGTCGAGCGG
This sequence comes from Acidimicrobiales bacterium, assembly GCA_035937605.1. Classification (GTDB taxonomy): domain Bacteria; phylum Actinomycetota; class Acidimicrobiia; order Acidimicrobiales; family JACDCH01; genus DASUCS01. The sequence goes on from DASZHU010000014.1 coordinate 1,774, forward strand.
ACGGAGGTGCTCTGACCATGCAGCAGTGGACGCACACGAGCTACACGCAACAACTCGTCTTCGGATCCGGCTCGCTCACGCGCATCGGCAAGCTGCTGAAGGAACTCGGCCTCCGGCGTGTCTTGCTCGTCACGACCACGGGACGTCACGACTCGGACGACGGCGAGCGCGTGCGCCGCGCGCTCGGTACGACACTGGCGTCGACGTTCGCGGAGGTCGAATCGCACGTGCCGGTGCCGCTCGTGCAACGCGCCGTTCAGCAGGCGCGCCGTGACGCCGTCGACGGGGTGGTGTCGTTCGGCGGGGGATCGTGCGCCGATCTCGGAAAGGCCGTGTGCTTCTTCACCGAGCAGGAGGCCGGCACGCCAGGCGCCTCGTACGCGGACCGCCCGGCACTTCCGCATGTCACGGTTCCCACGACGTACTCGGGCGCGGAGCTCACTGGCTTCTTCGGAATGACCGACCCCGCCGCCCGGCAGAAAACCGGTGGCGGCGGTCCCACGATCACGCCCATTGCCGCGATCTACGACCCGGACCTCACGCTTTCGACACCACCCCGTGTCAGCGCGGAGACGGGCATGAACGCGCTCGCGCACTGCGTCGAGGCCGTGTACTCGCCCAAGCGAACGCCCGAGGCGGAGGCGATCGCGTTGGCAGGAGCGAAGCGCATCATGAACGCGCTGCCCCTCGTGGTCAACGACCCCGGTGATGTCGACGTTCGCGCGTCGATGTTCGAAGGCGCCGCGCTCGCCGGCCGCGCGTTGCACAACGGCACGATGGGCGTGCACCACGGTCTCTCGCAGCTCGTCGGCGGGCGTACCGGCATCCCGCACGGGCTCGCGAACGCGATGATCCTGCCGCACGCGATGCGCTTCAACGCGGTCGCGGCCGACACCGAGCTCGAGCGACTCGCGCAGGCGATCGGGGCGACCGAAGATGCCGCGTCGGCCGTGGCCGCGCTCGTGCAGAGGTTGGGACTGCCTTCTGGTCTCGGCGAGTGCGGCGTGACGTTGGAGGACCTCGACGCGGTCGCACGGCTGTCGCAGTCGAACCACAGCGTGCGGCAGAACGTGCGGCCGGTGAGTGAGGACGAAGCGCGCGAAGTGCTCGCGGCGGCCTATTGACGGCGTGCGGGGGTATCGTCCCGGCATGACCGCGGAGCAGCCCCGCTGGCGAGGCGTGAACCACCTCGCGCTGATCACCAACGACATGGACCGGACGGTGCGCTTCTATCACGGCGTGCTCGGTGCGCGGCTGGTCGCGCACCTGGGCAACGCGCACTTCCGTCACTACTTCTTCGAGGTTGGCCCCGAGCAGACGGTCGCGTTCTTCGAGTACAAGAACTCACCTGTCGCCGCCTTCGCGAAGCCCGCTGGAGTGCCCGACCCGCGGGCGATCCAGTTCGACCACCTGTCGCTCAACCTCACCGACGAGCGTGCGCTCGAAGAGCTGCAGGCGCGGCTGAAGGAAAGCGGATGCGAGGTCACCGACATCGTCGACCACGGCTTCGTGCGGTCGATCTACTTCACCGATCCCAACGGCATCGCCCTGGAGGCGTCGTGGTGGGTCGTCGATCCCACCGGGCGCGATTCGGACTACGTCGACGGAGAACTGTTCTCGGACCCCGACCCGGTGGCGTCGGTGACTGAGCTGTTGCACACCGGCGTGCTGGCCTCGACGCCGGCGACGCACCTTGTGCACGACGCCACCGACGTACCCGACCCGGTCTGACCGGCCGAGCGCACCGCACCGCACCGCACCGGACCGGACCGTCACTCGATCGGCGACTCCCACCGCAGCTCGCACGCGAAGCACGACTGCACCTTCATCTCGCGCACGAGATTGATCGAGTCGAGATAGCCGGCACCCCCGCACTCGGGGCACACGTTCGGGAGCACGGCGTGCGACTCCTCGATCTCGACATGGCTGGCCTTGCGCCGCGGCCGCAGCCGAACGTCCATGCACCGACCTCCTCGGTCCGGCCCCCATTACCCCATCTCGTGCTGGGTCAACCGCTCTTCGGGACAGACTGCGGGGGTGGACGACTTCGGGGGCGTGATCGGTCCGAGCTGGCGGGAATCGACGGCCTGGTGGCCGCCCGAGCCGGCGCCTCCGGCCGGAGCGCCGAACGTGCTGGTGATCGTGCTCGACGACGTCGGCTACGCGCAGTTGGGTTGCTACGGATCCGACATCGCAACCCCGAACATCGACGCGCTGGCCGCGGGTGGCGTGCGCCTCTCGAACTTCCACACGACCTCGTTGTGCTCGCCGACGCGGGCGTGTCTGCTCACCGGCCGCAACCACCACTCGAACGCGATGGGCCGGGTGGCCGACCTCGCCGTCGGCTTTCCCGGCTATTGGGGCCGGGTGCCGCGCCGTAACGGCTTCATGTCCGAGATCCTGGCGGCGAACGGGTACGTGCCGTACGCGGTGGGCAAGTGGCACCTCACTCCCGAGGACGAGACGCACATGGCCGCCCCCCGCGACACGTGGCCGTGTGGTCGCGGGTTCCAACGTTGGTACGGCTTCCACGGTGGCGAGACCCACCAGTTCGTGCCCACGTTGTTCCAGGACAACCACGCCGTGCGGCCGCCGGCGCGTCCGGAGGACGGCTATCACCTGAGCGAGGATCTCGCCGATCGTGCGATCCGCTACCTCGGTGAGCTCCGCTCGGTCGAGCGCGACAAGCCGTTCTTTCTCTACTTCGCCACCGGCGCGTGCCACTCACCGCATCACGCACCCGCGCCGTACATCGATCGGTACCGTGGTCAGTTCGATGCAGGCTGGGACGCGTGGCGGGAGGCGACGTTCGCGCGGCAGCAGGCACTCGGCCTGCTACCCGAGTCGACACTCTTGAGCGAACGGCCGCCGTGGGTGCCGGCCTGGGACGACCTCGAGCCGGACGACAGGCGAGTCGCGGCGCGCTTCATGGAGTGCTTCGCCGGCTTTCTCACGCACGCCGACGCGCAGATCGGTCGCGTCCTTGCGTTCGTCGACGAGCTAGGGGAGGCCGATGACACATTGGTCGTGTTGATCTCGGACAACGGCGCCAGCGCGGAGGGTGGCGCCCGGGGGTCGATCAACGACAGCCGTCTGTGGAACGGTGCGCCGGCGTCGGCCAACGAGTTGCGCCGGCGCATCGACGAACTGGGAACACCGACGGCGCACAACAACTACCCCTGGGGCTGGACGATGGCGGGCAACACACCGTTCCGCCGGTGGAAGCGCGAGCTGCACGAGGGTGGTGTCGCCGACCCGTGCATCGTGCGGTGGCCGTCTCGGATCACGTCGCGAAACGGGAACGCGATCCGTCATCAGTTCGCACATGCGATCGACGTGTTGCCCACGGTGCTCGAGCTCATCGGGCTCGAGGCCCCCGCCGAGATCGCCGACGTCGTGCAGGCGCCCATCGACGGAACGAGCTTCGCGTACCTCCTCGGGGACGACGGCGCCACCGCCACAGGACGGCACCAGACTCAGTACTTCGAGATGTTCGGCAGCCGCGGCCTGTACCACGACGGATGGAAGGCGGTGACGTTCAAGCCTCTCGGCCCGCTGTACGACGACAGTCTCGATCCCGACGCGCTGTTCGAGGACGACGTGTGGGAGCTTTACCACGTTGCCGACGATCTCTCCGAGTCGAACGACGTCGCCGATCAGCACCCTGATCGGTTGAAGGCGATGGTCGAACTGTGGTGGGAGCAGGCCGAGCGGTTCGACGTACTGCCGCTCGACAACCGACCGATCGCCGCGCTGCTCGCGCCGCGGCGGCCGGTACCGGATCATCCTCGTTACGCCTTCTGGCCGAACGGGTCGATCGTGCCCGAGACGGTCACGGTCAACATACGGAACCGGTCGCATTTGATCGTGGCCGACGTGAACGTGCCCGAGGACCGCATGCTCGAAGGCGTGATCCTCGCGATGGGCACCGCGCTCGGCGGCTGGTCGTTCCATGTGCTCGGCGGACGGTTGCGCTACGCGCAGAACTACGTGGGCAGATCGTGCGCCGTCGTCGACAGCGACGAACTGGTGCCGCCCGGCGCGCACCGCCTCGGGGTCGCGTTCACCAGCCCCGGTGACTTCACCGCGACCGCGGTGCTGCTGCTCGACGGTCGCACCGTCGGGGAGGGCCAGATCGACCGGCTCACCCCGGTGCGGCATTCCCTCACCGGCGGCGGGATCACGTGCGGTTGGGAGCAGGGGCCGTCGGTGGCGCCCGGCTACACCGCGCCGTTCGAGTTCACGGGCACGATCCGGCGGGTGGTGGTCGACGTCAGCGGCGAGCCCTACCGAGACCACGCCGCCGAGTTCGAGGCGATCATGTCCGAGCAGTGAGCTCCTGCACCGACAAAACGGACAGACCGGCGTGACAAGCGACCTGTGGTCGGTCCCGTCGGCCAACAGGTAACCTTGACCGAACGGTCAATCCCAGGGGGGAATGGTTCGGATGAAGCGGATGCTGCCGGTCGACGAACTCGCTCGCGACGAGCGCTTCGAACGCATCAAGATCGAAGACGTCGTCTTCGATCCTCGCAACGCCAGTGCCCGCGACCAGCGCCAGCGTCAGGGCGGGTTCCGCATCGACAACACCGAGGCCCCCGATGCGGCTCGTGGTCTGATGCACGGCATCTTCGTCGGTGAGATCCAGGCGCTCGAGGGTGCGGGGCGCACGTGTTGGGACTTCGAGACCGGCGACGCGCGTGAACAGGCGCCCTTCGCGCTCAAACTCGACATGGCGCGGCAGTGCTGGGACGAAGCTCGTCACGTGGAGATCAGCTGCAAGCTGAGCGAGCACATGGGCTCGGAGATCGGCGAGTTCGGTGAGCAGGTGCTGCTCTACGAAGCGGCGTGCAACCCCGACCCGGTACTACGTCTCACCGGCGTGAACCGCGCGCTCGAAGGTCTCGCCATCGACGTGTTCAACACGATGCGCGATTTCGGCGCGGCGACCACCGATCCCGTCCTCTACTTCTGCGAGGACTGGATGCTCGCCGATGAGGTCACGCACGTGAAGATGGGCTCCGACTGGCTCCGTCGCCTCACGGAGAAGGATCCCGAGCGCCGGCAACAGGCCCTCGAGTTCCAGCGCGCCGTCGACAAGCTGTTCAGCTTCGGCGGGTTCCGAGGTGAGGAGGAGGAGAACCCGATCCACCTCGCCCGCAAGTTCCGCACCCTCGCCGGCTTCTCCGAGGACGAGATCGTCGAGCTCGTCGACACTGCCGCGGAGGCATACGCGGAAGCGCAGGCGATGCAGGCTGCCGCCGCCGCCGGCGCGTAGCGTCACCCAGATCAGCATCAGCTCTTTCGTCTTCGGCGCGCTCGTCCTGCTCCAGGTCCACCGCGGGTGGGCGTGGTTCGTCGTGATCGGCAACGGTCTCGCCGGGCTGTGGGCGCTCGGCGCCCACTGGCTGCCGGCCCTGCGCTCCCGAGCGCTGTGGTGGTTCACGGTTCTCGTCGAGGTCGCGATCTTCGTGCAGGCCGGCCTCGGTGTGGCGCTGGTGAACGTCGAGAAGATCGACCCGCCGCAGTTCCACCTGTTCTACGGCTTCGTCGCGATCATCGCCGTCGGGATCCTGTATTCGTACAAGACGACGTCACCGTGGGTCCGCGACCGGATGTACCTCGTGTACGGGTTCGGGAGCCTGTTCCTGATGGGGCTCGGCATCCGGGCGATGCTCGTCGCCGGTCGCTGACGAGCCGCCGCTACTGTTGGCGGCGATGGCCGTGAGCGCGTACATCCTCATCCAGACCGAGGTCGGCAAGGCGGCCCAGGTGGCCACCGAGGTGTCTGCCATCGACGGAGTCGTGTCGGCGGAAGACGTCACCGGTCCCTACGACGTGATCGCGCGCGCCGAGGCGAGCTCGGTCGACGAGCTCGGCAAGATGGTGGTGAGCCGCGTGCAGATGATCGACGGCATCACCCGCACGCTCACCTGCCCCGTAGTGCACTTGTGAAGGCGTCGCTCGTGGAGATCGCCTTGCTCCACGGCCGTACCAGCTCACGCAGCTCCTGACATCCGTCTTCCCCGAGAGCGTCCCAGGCCGGCAGCGCAAGGTCGTCGGTGCGGTCTTCGATTCGTTGACGGAGCGTGACTCCGTCCGCGGTGAACTCGCCGTCCGCGTGCACGAGGCCGCGCGACGCGAGCCGTTCGACCCCCGCGGCCCAGTCGTCGTCGGTCCACGCCCGAGTCGTCTGCAACGCCACCCGCGGCACCGCGCCCGATGCGGCGTGCGTGACGAGAGCCTCGACGGCGTCCAACTCCTCGGCCACGAGGCACGCGATGTGCCCGTCGCCGCGAAACTCGCGGATCAAGCTCAGCGCGTGCCAGAGCACCAGATGCGAATCGGTCGGCCAGTCGAGGTCGGCGTGTCCCGCGTACAGCGGACGCCCCGGCGTTCGACATCCGGCAGATGCGGTACGCGCCAGCTCGGCGGCGCGGCGCATCTCCGGACTCGAGATCGCGTCGCCCAGTAGCCGGCGTAGGCCTCGGTCGATCGCCTCGAGCCGCGCCTCGACCATCGCTTCCGGCGTGGTCGCGTCCCAGGCGCGCGGCAGGGCATGGGTGATCAGGTCCGGATTGAAGTTGAAGAACGTCGCGATCACGACGTTCGGGTTGACCCGACCGAGGGGCGCGGATCTCGACACGAAGTAGCCGTCCCGGCCCTCGACCCCCCGCGCCGCGTACGCCTCGGCCGCTTCGGGCAGGAAGTAGATGACGCCGTGGTACGGCTCGAGCGTGCGGGACATCTTGCGGGCGATGACGGGATCCATCGCCGGAAGCTAGGTCGTTCGACCCAATTCGGACACCATCGGTGGCGAATTCGCGACCCGAGAAGGGAAGCGGAACCGGAGCGGTGAATACCGCGTACGTGGATGCACAGAATCGGTTGATCGAGCGGGTTGGGGCCGAGCAGGACGACGTCCTCTGCACCATCCAGCTCGTGGAGGGTGACGATGCCCTCCAGGGTCGGTTGTTCGACCAGCTCGTCGACCTTCTGGTCGAAGGCATGTTCCTCGACCTGCGCCGCGCCTACCTCGCCGGCTCGATCGAGCGGGAGCGTTACGTGGACGAGCTGGCGGACCTCGCCGAGCAGTGCCGCAACGTCGGCCTGCTGCCGCTGCCCAGCCGCAGCCTGTAGCCACGCCTTCGCTGGCTCAGTTGGCCAGGCGCTTCTCGAGCTCGCGGAGCTCGTCGCGCAGCTCCTCGGGCACGCGGTCGCCGAGCTCGGCGTAGTGCGTCTCGATCTGGGGGATCTCCTGGCGCCAGCTCTCCGCGTCGACTGACACCAGCGCGGTCATCGTCGCCGAGTCGACGTGGAGACCGGAGATGTCGATCGCGGTCGGTGACGGCACGCGCCCGATCGGGGTGTCGACCGCGTCGCCGGTGCCGTCGACCTCTTCGATGATCCACTTGAGCACGCGGCTGTTGTCACCGAATCCGGGCCACAGGAACTTGCCGTCGTCACCCTTGCGGAACCAGTTCACCCAGAACAGCTTGGGCAGCTTGTCGGCATCGCCAGTGGCGCCGATCTCCAACCAGTGGGCGAAGTAGTCGCCCATGTTGTAACCGCAGAACGGCAGCATCGCGAACGGATCGAACCGCAACTGGCCGACCGCACCAGCCTGCGCCGCGGTGGTTTCCGACGACATGATCGAGCCGAGGAACACGCCGTGCCGCCACGAGGTCGCCTCCGTGACGAGCGGGACGTTCGTGGCACGGCGACCGCCGAAGAGGATCGCGGAGATCGGAACGCCGTTCGGATCTTCCCACTCCGGCGCGATCGACGGACACTGCGCTGCGGGCGCGGTGAACCTCGCGTTCGGATGCGCGGCCGGAGCGCCCGAAGCGGGCGTCCAATCGTGACCCGTCCAGTCGACGAGGTGCTCGGGAGCCTGGGGTGTGAGGCCTTCCCACCAGATGTCGTCGTCGTCGGTCTTCGCGACGTTGGTGAAGATGCTGTTGCCCCACAGGGTGCGCAGCGCGTTCGGGTTGGTGTCCTCGCCCGTGCCAGGCGCGACCCCGAAGAATCCTGCTTCGGGATTGATGGCGTACAGACGGCCGTCGTCGCCGAACTTCATCCACGCGATGTCGTCGCCGATCGTCTCGATCGTCCAACCGGGAAGCGTCGGGATCATCATCGCCATGTTCGTCTTGCCGCAGGCCGACGGGAACGCGGCGGCGATGTAGTGCTTCTCACCGCTCGGCGGAGTGACGCCGAGCACGAGCATGTGCTCGGCCATCCAGCCGTCGTCGCGCGCCATCGTCGAGGCGATGCGGAGCGCGAAGCACTTCTTGCCGAGGAGCGCGTTGCCGCCGTACCCCGACCCGTAGCTCCAGATCTCGCGGGTCTCCGGGAAGTGGACGATGTACTTGTTGTTCGCATCGCAGGGCCAGGGCACATCGGCGCGTGCCGCGCCGGAGTCGTCGACGAGCGGGAAGCCGACCGAGTGCATGCACGGAACGAACTCGCCGTCGCCGAGCACGTCGAGCACCCTCTGGCCCATGCGCGTCATGATGCGCATCGACACCGCGACGTACGGCGAGTCGGTGACCTGCACACCGATGTGGGCGATGGGGGAGCCGAGGGGGCCCATCGAGAACGGCACGATGTACATCGTGCGCCCGCGCAACGAGCCGGCGAACAGACCCCGCAGCGTCGCTCGCATCTCCGCGGGATCGCGCCAGTTGTTCGTGGGGCCGGCGGCGTCGGCATCGTGCGAGCAGATGAAGGTGCGATCCTCGACCCGGGCGACGTCGCCGGCGTCGGACAGCGCGAGGTAGCTGTTCGGACGCTTCGCGTCGGACAGCCGTTGGAACGTGCCCCCGCCGACCAGCAACCCCGCGAGCGTGTCGTACTCCTCCGCGCTCCCGTCGCACCAGTGCACGCGCTCGGGCTCGCACAGCGCGGCGGCCTCGTCGACGAAGGCGATCAGGCGGCGGTTCGTGGTGGGAGCCTTCGACTGGTTGGGCACGGGTCCTCCGACGTCGTTGTCAGTGGTTCAGCGGTTTGGGGGTGCAGCGGGGAATCCCGGCGTTCCCATGTCGACCTCCGAACCGAGATGCAGCCCCGTCGCGAGGCCGTCGGCGTCGATGTCGAAGATGACGCGCTGACCCTGTCGCAACATCCGGAACACCGAATGCTGCAGCGCGTCGGCCGCGAGGTCGTACTCCGCGAGATCGGTGTCGCACAACACCACGCCGTCGCCCGAACCCGGGTCGTACGACTTGATCACGCCTTGCACATGCGCTCCTCGCTGGGGAAACCGGGAGCTTCCAAGGTTACCCAGCGGCCTCCGAGGGGGGCCATTTCTCGACGCAGCTGTGCTAGCGGGCGGCCTTTTGGATCTTGCCGGCCTTGATGCACGACGTACAGACGTGCATGCGCTTCGGTGCACCGTTGACGAGCGCCCGTACGCGCTGGATGTTCGGGTTCCACCGCCGCTTCGAGCGCACGTGCGAATGGCTGATGCTCACGCCGAACGACGGCTTCTTGCCGCAGACTTCACACACCGCTGCCATGACGCGCTCTCTCCAACTTCGGCTCGGGACGAAGGGGCAAGGCTACCCGGAAGCCCGCGAGCGCCGCCACAGGATGCGGCTGGCGGCCGTGCCGCCGCTGTACGTTCCGTTGATCATGGCCGTGCTCGAGCGCTTGGGCGCTGTGGAACTGCGCTCGGTGGTGCGCGGCTACCGCGATGCGCTGCGCTCGCACCAAGAGGCGATCAACCGGCTCAACGTGTACCCCGTTCCCGATGGCGACACGGGCACCAACATGGCGCTCACCCTCGAGTCGGTCTGCCAGGAGCTCGAGGGGGCGGACGACGACATGACGGCCACGTGCAAGGCCATCAGCCACGGATCCCTGATGGGTGCGCGCGGGAACTCTGGCGTGATCCTGTCGCAGGTGTTGCGGGGCATGGTCGACGTGTTGCGAGAGAGCGACGGTGCTGACGGCGCGGCGTTCGCCGCCGCGCTCGGCGCGGCGTCGCAAGCCGCGTATGCCGCGGTGATGCGGCCGGTCGAAGGCACGATCCTCACGGTCGTGCGCGAGGCCGCACGAGGCGCCCAGGACGCGGCCAACGGCGGGGGAGCCGCGCTGTGCGCGGTGGTCGAGGCCGCGCGGATGCAGGGCGGCGACGCGCTCGCCCGTACGCCGGACCTGCTCCCCGTGTTGAGGGACGCTGGTGTCGTCGACGCGGGCGGCGCGGGCTTCGTGCTGTTGCTCGACGTCGTGCTGCACGAGCTCGACGGCCGCGCCGTGCCCGAGCCGGAGGTCGGTCCCGAGGTGAACGTCGCCGCGGTCATGACGGTCGCCCACGACGACCACGACGAGCACGTGAGCGGCCTGCGCTACGAGGTCATGTACTTCCTCGAAGCTCCCGACGAGACGGTGCCCGCGTTCAAGGACGTGTGGACCGGGATCGGTGACTCGATCGTCGTCGTCGGGGGAGACGGCATCTGGAATTGCCACATCCACACCGACGACATCGGTGCGGCCATCGAGGCCGCGCTCGACTGCGGCCGCCCGCGCCAGATCCGGGTTACCGATCTCGTCGAACAGGTCGAAGAGGAGCGTTGGGTCCGCGAGGGTGTCGCGGCGGGGGGCGCGGTCGACGAGCCTCCTCACGTGAACGTGCCCGTCATGACCGCGGTCGTCGCCGTCGCGACGGGTGAGGGCATCCGCCGCATCTTCTACAGCCTGGGGGTGCAGCGCATCGTGACCGGCGGCCAGTCGATGAACCCGTCGACCGGGCAGCTGCTCGAGTCGGTCGAGTCGGCGCCGGCCGACGAGGTCGTGATCTTGCCGAACAACAAGAACATCATCGCCGTGGCCGAACAGGTGCAGTCGCAGACGACCAAGACCGTCCGCGTCGTGCCGACGCGAGGCATCACCGAGGGGTTCGCCGCGCTGGTGGCCTATGACCCAGAGGCGTCCTCCGTAGACAACGCACAGGAGATGGCCGCGGCCGCGAGCAGTGTGGTCGCCGGCGAGGTGACCCGTGCGGTGCGGGACTCGTCGAGTGACGCGGGGCCGATCAAGGAGGGCGACTTCCTCGGGATCTCGCGTGACGGGATCGTGTCGGTGCACGCCGCGGTCGAGGGCGCGGCAGTGGATCTGCTCACGAAGCTGCTCACCGATGACCACGAGATCGTCACGATCATCGAAGGCGAGGGTGCGACCAATGCGTCCACGAGAGCCGTCACCGAGTGGCTCCGCGCGCACCATCCCGACGTCGCCCCCGAGGTGCACCACGGCGGGCAGCCGCTGTACCCGTACCTCTTCGGAATCGAATAGCGCGTTGGCTGTCACCCTCGACCGCCTCGCCGAGCTCGAGATCACCGAGCTCAAGGGCGTCGGGCCCGAGCGCGCCAAGGCCCTCGAGGATGCGTTCGAGATCGAGACCGTGCTCGACCTCGTGACGCACTATCCGCGCCGCTATCTCGACCAGACGCGCATGGCAACGATCACCGAGCTGCGCCCGGGCGACCAGGCGTGGGTGTTCGGGCGGGTGCTCAACACCCACGTCGTGCCTCGGCGGGGCAAGGTCAAACCGCGGCTCGAGGTGCGGGTCACCGACGGCTCCGGACAGCTGAAGGTGACGTTCTTCAACCAGCCGTGGCGCCAGAAGCAGTTCCCCGACGGTACCGAGGCGTTGTTCTTCGGCAAGGTCGACACGTTCAAGGGCGCGAAGGCGATGGCCAATCCCGACGTCGATCTGCTCGGTGAGCCCGAGCTCGGGATCCGTCCC
>DASZHU010000015.1:0-3084 GCA_035937605.1 Acidimicrobiales bacterium
CCCTGGCTTGTGTGTCGGCCGCGTCGATGAACTCGGACGACGCAACGAAGGCCGACGGGATTCCCCGAGCTTCGAGATCAACGATGTCGTGCACACTGCACGACGTGCACGACCCTCAGTCGGCGAGCGCCTCGATGACCACGTCGCACTTCGTCGCGATCTCGTGGCGGAGATCGATCGGTGCCGGCTTCGTGAACGTCGGCTTCGCGTAACGCGTAACTCTCGCGTTGCGCGCGGTGAGCAGCTCTTCGAGCCGGTCGAGGAACACGTTGCCGCGCGCCTTGGAGATGTCGAGCAGCCCCACGTGCAGACCGGAGAGCGACGCCGGCCGCGCCAACCGTTCGCGCCTGGCCGCGGACCGTTCCGACGTGGGATCGAGCACCGTTCTCGTCATCCCCGGACCTCCCATGTCGTCGGTTGGCTGCCGGTCTCACCGTTCGCCCAGCCCGCGATGATCGTCGAGAAGAGGCCGGCGCCGCCACCGGCGTGCACGATCACGATGCCGTCGGGCCGGAACTTCGGCAGCTGGCTGTCCTTGGCCCAGTCGGGCACGCCTTCTGCGATGCCTCCCGAGCCGCGCACGATCTCCGAACCCTCGAGGAGCGTGAGCTCGTGCAGTCGCTGCTTCAGCTGCGCCTTCGACCATCCCGCCTCGCGGAAGACGCGTGCGTGCTCGGGGCTCACCACCAGGATCGAGTCGAACACCATCGGCAGCTTCGGGTGCTGCACCGTACGGAGGCAGGCCGCGAACGAGCGCGACAGCGATTCCGGATCGCGTGACAGCTGGTCGACGATGCCGCGAGGTCCCTCGCCGGCGAACAACGTCACCGTGCTGCTCTGCGCGTCGAACCCCCGCTCGACGTGCAGCGGCTCCCATGGAGAGCCTTCCTCGTCCTCGGGGAAGCAGAACGACAGCTTTCCCGGGTTGCCCTGCGTGGCGCGATCGACGCCGCCCGGCCGTCCGCCGCCGACGTTGCGGATGACGAGCTGCAACGCCCGTCCGATCGTCGCGTTCGCGCGGTTGCCCTGACCGAGGACGTTCACCCCCGCGTTCATCGCGATGCGCCGCCGGATCGGACCGTTCACGATCATCACCGGACCGACCGGCATCGTCGTGGCCAGAACGCCGTGGATGTTGAACGTGTCGGTGCACGCGGCTTCGACGGCCGCGAGCACGACGGGAAGATGTTCCGGCGCGCACCCCGCGAGCACTGCGTTGATCGCGATCTTCTCGACAGTGCACTCGACGAGGTCGGGAGGAACGACGGCCACGATCTCGTCGGCGGCGCGGGTCGTTCCCTCGAGCATGCGCAGCACTCGCGACTCGGTGGGAGGCACGACCGGAAGGCCGTCGCTCCACCCCCGGTCGAACAACGCCTCCATCTCGTCTTCCTGTTCGGCGATCTCGACGCGACGCGCCCGGAGCCGGTGGCTCTCGAATCGCGCTCGGAGCTCGTCGATGCGCGACGGGTCGACCGACAGCGAGCCGCATCCCGGTCGATACTCGGGGAGCTCAGGACCGAGGGCGCTGATGCCGGTGAAGCGCTCCCACTCATCGCGCCTCCACCCGACGATTCGCTCGGCCTCGGCCTCGCCGTCGACCTTGATCAGCGTCGGGACGGTCTCGATGTCGTGGTGGTACGAGTAGGAGAGGTCGTCGTCCAACGTCACGGACGCGACGCCGGACGGGAACGTCGGGTCGTCCTGCGTGAAGACGGTCAGGCCGACTCCCGCGGCGTCGAGCTGGCGCAACACGGGCTCGACGAGCGTGCACGTGGGGCAGTCGCGCTTCACGACGGCGATGAACTTCACAACAGGAATCCCAGGATCGCCTCGTTCACGAGTGCGGGCTGCTCGAGCTGGAGGAAGTGGCCCGCGCCCTTCACGATCTCGACGGCCTGATCAGGCCGTGTCATGAACGCCTCGGCCATGTGGGCAATCTCGACGCCCATGCAGCCGTCGGTCTCGCCGTGCAGGTACAGGTGCGGCTGCACGGGCGTACCGCCGATGGCTTCTTCCTGCGCTTGCAGCTCGGGCACGGTGTGTTCCGCGGGGTTGATCGTCGCGCGGTAGTACTCGATCGCCGCCGCGAGATGCCCCTCGGGGCGCAGCGCATCCTTCACGCGCACGAGATCGCCCGTGGCGTCGTAGCCGGGCGACCAGTCGGCCCACAGATGGTCGATGAACTCGAAGTCGTTCATGGACAGGACGAACTCGGCGAGCGGGTTCTGGAAGAAGAACATGTACCACGACTTGCGCAGTTGGGCGTACGTGAGGAACCCCTGCGCGACGGCCGCGCCAGGTGGCACCGCGGCAGTGACGAGCTTGCACCACCGCTCCGGCGCGAGCACCGCCGCACCGGTCGCGATGCGCGCGCCCCAGTCGTGGCCGATCAACACCGCATCGGCGTCGCCGCCCAGTGCGTCGTGCAACGCGATGACGTCGGCCACCGACGCGCCGTTCTGGTATCGGCTGTTCGGGTCGAGACCCGTTGGCGCGTAGCCACGCAGCCACGGCGCGACCGCGCGGAAGCCGGCCTCGGCGAGCTCGGGAAGGAGGTGTCGCCACGTCCAAGCCGAGTCGGGAAAACCGTGCAGGCACACGGCGAGTGGACCGTTGTCGCCACAGCTCAAGTAGGCGACGTCGAGGTCGTTGACGTTCACCCGATGTTCGGACGGCTCCATCCGCGGGAACACTACGAGCCAGCGTCGCCGCACGCTTCTGGGGGGCTAGTCAGTGAAATGCGTCACCAGAGGAGAACGGAAAGCGACGCAGAAGTAACCTGCCAACAACGCCGCTGTACCAGGGGTACCGCAGCCGCAAACCGGGGGGCCCACTGCTCAACGTCACCTTCTACGGGGTCCGCGGATCCACGCCGTGCCCGTGCGAAGCGAATCTTCGCTACGGGGGCAACACCGCGTGCGTGGCGCTCGAGTCCCCGGGCTCGGAACCGATTGTCCTCGATCTCGGCACCGGACTGCGTTACTGGGGTGACACGCTTCCTCAAGACGGCTCGTTCCGCGGCTCGGCGCTGATCACGCACCTGCACTGGGACCACGTGCAGGGCCTGCCGTTCTTCGGCCC
>DASZHU010000016.1:0-5309 GCA_035937605.1 Acidimicrobiales bacterium
CGAAGGCATACGTCATCTGGTACGGCAATTGGACGGGCAGTGCGACGCCGAGCCTGTTGACCTCTCTGCTGTCGAGCATCGCCCCTTCGCCGTACTTCAACATCAACACGACGTACACGAACGGATCCGGCACCGCAGTGACCAATGCCGTGCAATACGCCGGCTCGGCGACGGACAGTTACTCGCGCGGCACCTCGCTGTCGGACGCGGGCGTGCAAGGCGTGGTGGCCGACGCGATCACGCGCGGCCTGCCCAAGGACACGAGCGGCGTCTACTTCGTGCTCACCAGCAGCGATGTGTCGGAAGCGAGCGGGTTCTTGACGCAGTACTGCGGCTGGCACACGCACGGTTCGATCAGCGGTGCCGACATCAAGTACGCGTTCGTTGGTGATGCGTCGAGGAACCTTGCGGCGTGCGCGGCACAGACGTCCGTCTCGCCGAACAACAACGTCGCCGGGGACGCGATGGCGAGCGTGGTGGCGCACGAGCTCGAGGAAGCAGTGACGGACCCCGACCTCAACGCCTGGTACGACAGCCGTGGCTACGAGAACGCCGACAAGTGCGCGTGGACCTACGGCACGACCTACTCCACCGCGAACGGTGCGCTCGCCAACATGAAGCTCGGCACGCTCAATTTCCTGATCCAGCGGAACTGGGTCAACGCCTCCGGCGGCTACTGCGCGACGAGCAAGTAACAGCTAACCCGCGGTCGCGACCCGAGCATCGAGAGTATCGAGCAGCCAGCGCACGAGTTGCTCGTACGTCGCGCAGCCGCTTGCCGACGAGTTGGAAGACGTGCTCCGTGGTCGCGAGATCACGTAGTTGGTACACGCCGAGATCGCGAAAGGTTGCGCGCTCGGCCACGGCGCGGGTCGTTGCCGACGCCACGATCTGTCCGCCGTGTGCGATCGACATCAGCTGGGTGGCCCGATTCACCGCGGGGCCGAGGTAGTTGCCGTCGCGCTCGTCGGCCTCACCCGTGAGCAACCCCATGCGCACGGGCGGGAGATCACCGGTGGAGAGGATGAGTTGGGCTTCGCGCGCTGCGTCCACGGCGTCGGCGGCTCGCGCGAACGCGACGCCGAAACCGTGGCCGCCGGTGGCGACGACATAGCCGTGGTGGCGGTCGAACAACTCGCGAAGGATGTCGTCGTGCTGTTCGACGAGTCCAACGTCGGTGCCCGGATCCTCGTCCCGCGGGCGCGACGAGCCCTCGATGTCGGTGAACAGAAAGGTGACGGTGCCGGATGGGCGTTCCATGACCGGCCTCCGTTGCGTCCCGCTACTTGGCCGCGGTGGCCTCGATCTCGACCTTGAGCTCGGGGAACGCCAGCCGGGCGACGCCGATCAGCGTCATCGCCGGGAGGTTCGATCCGAGGAACTCGGCAGCCGTCCCGTACGCGGCGAGCAGCTCGTCGACGTCCGTCGTGTAGATCGTCAGCTTCACGAGGTCGTCCATCGTCATGCCGGACGCGGCGAGGACCGTGGTGAGATTGGAGAGTGCCATCTCCACCTGCTTGCCCATGTCGTCAGTGGCGGGGGGCGAGCCGTCGTCGCCGATCGCCGTCTGCCCCGAGCACAGCAGCACGCGCGAGGGACCCGCCACGTCTACTGCCTGCGAGAACCCGAATGCCTTCGACCACTCCCACGGATTGATGTCCTTGCGTTCCATCTCGCCCCTCCTCGTTCGCTGAGCGATCGAGACGCTACGACGCGGACGCCGCGCGTGCTCTGGCGCGCTGAGGGGCGACCGTGTACTTGGGGTCGGCGGCCGATTGCTTGCCGGCTTCGAACACGCCGAATCGGGTGCAGGCGCTGGCCCCCGCGAGGAGAACACCTGCGAGCATGCCCGCTCCTCTGGAGCGCCGCCCCGCGATCGCGATTCCAGCTCCGGCGGCGGTCAGCGCTCGCGCGGCGCGCAGGTAGCGGCCTGCGGTGCCGGCGCGATACGGCTCCGCCACCATGCCGAGGCGCTGCTGGAGTCGGCGCATGGCGGCAAACTCCATCGCGGCGCCGCCGAGCGCGAGACGGCGGGCGGGTGCGGCCTCCGACACCGGTGCCGCGATGAGCCCGACCCCGCCCGCGGCGACCGCGCTCGAACCCGCGAACACGAACGGCATCTCGCGGAAGCCGTCGTGCCACGCGGGAACGGCGGTGTCGGTGATCAGCGCGGCTGTGTAGGTGGACATGACCGGGCCGAGCACCGCTGCGCCGGTCGTCATGGCCGCCTCGACACGTCCGAAGCGTCGCGACAGATTCGCGACCGACGCGACGCCCGCGGCAGGGCCGTACGCCGCGAGCACCCAGGAGCCAACGCTCATGGGCGACGACGGTTTGAAGACGCGGAGCATGTTCGCGAAACGTGACGGGCGTCCGAGGTCGTGCACGAGCGCGACCGCGCCGAGCGCGATCGCCGCGGTCGCGACGCCCTTGGTGCGCCCGCTGAGTTGCTCGCGCCCCGTGAGCTGCGCGCCCGCGGCCAGCACCGACGAGGCGCCGGCGAGGCCGCCGAGGAAGAAGTACGCGGGGATGTCGCTCTTCCACACCGGTGCGTTGAGCACCGGCATCCCGTAGTACGAGGTGAACTCCGCGCGCGGCACCATCGCCTGTTCGCCCCGGCCGCCACCATTGCGTCGCCGTCCTTCGCTGCTCGGGGTCATCGAGGTCGTCTCACGAGCGACGCGATCCCAAGTGCGACGAGCGACGCGGCCGCCGCACCGACTGTGCGCCACATCGCCGGAAGGTCGCGCGTCGTGACGACGGGATCGGGCGGCAGGCCGTACACCTCGGGCTCGTCGAGCAGGAGGAAGAACGCCCCGTCGCCGCCCACGCCGTCGTTCGGGTCGTGGCCGTACAAGCGGGCGTCGTGGTACCCGTCGGTGTGCAGCTGCTCCACCCTTCGCGTGGCGCGGTCGCGCAGCTCGTCGAGCTGGCCGAACTGGATCGATTCCGTCGGGCACGCCTGCGCGCATGCGGGCGTCATGCCGACCGAGAGCCGGTCGTAGCAGAGCGTGCACTTCCACGCGCGGCCGTCGTCCTTGCGCTGGTCGATCACGCCGTAGGGGCAGGCGGGGATGCAATACCCGCAGCCGTTGCAGATGTCCTCCTGCACGACGACGGTTCCGAACTCGGTGCGGAACAGCGAGCCGGTCGGGCACACGTCGAGGCACGCAGCGTGAGTGCAGTGCTTGCAGACGTCGCTCGACATCAACCACCGCAGCTCGTCACGCGATCCCGTGTCATGGTCGCCCAGCGACTTGCGCTGTTCGATGAACGCGACGTGCCGCCACGTGTCGGCTCCGAGCGTCTGGGTGTTGTCGTAGGACATGCCGGTGAAGACGAGCCCGTCCTCGGGGACGCGGTTCCACTCCTTGCACGCCACCTCGCACGCCTTGCAGCCGATGCACACACTCGTGTCGGTGAAGAAGCCGACGCGACCGACCGGATCGGGCGACTCGAGCAGGCCCCAGCCCATGTCAGAGCTCGCGGCCGGTGTCGTCGGTGATGCCGGCGCGGGATCGGTAGGAGCGCACGAGCGCGGTTCGAGCCGCGCCGCGGGGTCGTCGACCGGGCCGGATGTCGCATGTGAAGGCCTTCACCTCTTGGATGTGCACGTTCGGATCGAGCCCGAGGTGCGCGAGCTCGTTGGCGGCGTCGCCGGTGACGTAACCGTTCGGGCCCCAGTGGTACGGCAGCCCCACCTGGTGCACGGTCCGGCCGTCGACCGTGAGACTCGGGATGCGGTCGGTCACGAGCACGCGCGCCTCGATCGCGTTGCGGGCAGTGACGATCGTGGCCCAACCGTGATGTACGAGGCTGCGCTCGATTGCGAGCTCGGGCGACACCTCGCAGAACATCTCCGGCTGCAGCTCGGACAGGTACGGCAACCAGCGCGACATGCCACCCGCGGTGTGGTGCTCGGTCAGCCGGTAGGTGGACGCGACGTACGGGAACACGTTCGCCGACGCCTCGCGGCCGGTCGGGTGGAAGTGGTTGAGCCCGTTGGCCGCGTCGAGCAGCTCGCGCGTCGGGTTGCGTTGCTGCGAGTACAGCAGGTTGGCGAACGGTGACTCCTGGGGCTCGTAGTGCGTGGGAAGCGGGCCGTCGGTCAGGCCCGCGGGCACGTACAGCCACGCCTTGCCGTCGGACTGCATGACGAACGGATCATCGCCGGCGAGCGCGTCGGGCCCCGTCGCGTCCTTCGGCGGGCGGTAATCGGGTGCCTTCGTCGGCTCGAAGTCGGGCACGTCATGGCCGGTCCACTTCTCTTCGTTGCGGTCCCACCACACGTACGCCTTGCGCTCGCTCCACGGTTCGCCGTCGCGATCGGCGGAGGCGCGGTTGTAGAGGATGCGCCGGTTCGCCGGCCACGCCCAACCCCATTCGGGCGCGACCCAATGCTGTTCACGTCCAGGTTTGCGCCGGGCCGTCTGGTTCACGCCATCGGCGCGGCACCCGCAGTAGATCCAGCAGCCGCACGTGGTCGAGCCGTCGTCCTTCAGCTCCGTGTAGCCGGACAACGGATCGCCATCGGCGCTCCAGCCGTTGATCTCCGCGAGCACCGCGTCGGCGTCGGGCTCGTCCAGCGGGCCGTGCACCGGGTAGTCCCACGTGACGCCGAGGACCGGTCGGTCCATGTCGTCGTCGGAGCCCGCGAGCTTCTCGCGGATGCGCCGGCCGAGGTGGAACAGGAACCACAGCTCGCTGCGGGCGTCACCGTCGGGCTCCTTCGCCGCGTGGTGCCACTGCAGGAGTCGCTGCGTGTTCGTGAAGCTCCCGTCCTTCTCGGTGTGGGCCGCGGCGGGCATGAAGAACACCTCGGTCGCGATGTCCTGTGTGCGCAGCTCACCGCTCTCGATCTCCGGGCCGTCCTTCCACCACGTGGCGCTCTCGATGAGGGAGAAGTCGCGCACGACGAGCCAGTCCAGGTTGGCCATGCCGAGGCGCTGCATCCGCGCGTTCGCGGAACCCACCGCGGGGTTCTCCCCCATGAGGAAATAGCCCTTGCACGCGCCCGCGAGCTGGGCAAGCACGGTCTCGTACGTGCTGTGGTTGCCGCTCAGTCGGGGTAGGTAGTCGAAGCAGAAGTCGTTCTCGGCGGTTGCGGCGTCGCCGTAGTAGGCCTTGAGCAGGCTCACGACGTAGGCGCGCATGTTGCCCCAGAAGCCCTTGCGCGCCGAGTCGGCTCGAACGAACGCGTCGAGATCTTGGTGCTCGTGGGCGTGCGGGATCGGGATGTAACCGGGGAGGATGTTGAACAGCGTCGGGATGTCGGTGGAACCCTGAATCGACGCGTGGCCGCGCAGCGC
>DASZHU010000017.1:0-5397 GCA_035937605.1 Acidimicrobiales bacterium
TCGCCGTCTCGGCCCGGCGGCGCGGGCCGACGCCCCGGGTAGCGTGCGGCCCCATGCCCCTGGAGCCGACCCGGCCGGTGCCCCGTGCGCTGTGACGTCCTCGCCATCGGAACCGAGCTGCTCCTCGGCCAGATCGTCGACACGAACTCGGCGTGGATCGGCGAGCAGCTCGCGCTGATCGGCATCGACTCGCTGTTCCAGACGAAGGTCGGTGACAACCACGAACGGATCGTGCACGCCATACGTCAGGCGCTGGAACGCAGCGACGCCGTGATCGTGTGCGGCGGGCTCGGGCCGACACAGGACGACATCACGCGTGAAGCCATCGCGGACGTGATGGGCGTCGAGCTCGTTCTCGACGAGGAGGTGGCGGCCCGCATCGAGCAGATGTTCGCGTCGCGCGGACGGCGGATGCCCGCGAACAACTTCCGCCAAGCCGAGGTGCCGGCCGGCGCGACCGCCATCCGTGATCCGCAACCGGGTACCGCGCCCGGCCTCATCGCGCCGGTCGGCGACAAGGTGATCTATGCGGTGCCCGGCGTCCCGTACGAGATGCAGCAGATCGTGGCGCAGGCGATCCTCCCGGACCTGCGGGCGCGCTCCGGCGAGACGGCGGTGATCGTGAGCCGGACGCTGCGCACCTGGGGCGAGAGCGAATCGGGCCTGGCCGAGCGGCTCGCGGACCGCATCCGCCACCTCGACGCCGTCGGCAACCCGACGCTCGCGTTCCTGGCGAGTGGCATCGAGGGGTTGAAGCTGCGCGTCACGGCAAAGGCCGCCGACGAGGCCGCGGCCCACGAGATCCTCGCCGCCGAGGAAGCCGAGCTGCGTTCGATGCTCGGCGACCTCGTGTTCGGCGTCGACGACGAGACGATGGAACACGCAGTCGGCGCGCTGCTCGACGCACATGGGCTCTCGCTCGGACTCGCCGAGTCGATCACCGGCGGCCTGATGGGCGCGCGCCTCACCGATGTCGCGGGCGCGAGTGGGTTCTTCCGCGGTTCGATCGTGAGCTACGACTCCGAGGTCAAGTTCGACCTGCTCGACGTCCCGCGCGGCCCGGTGGTGTCGGCAGCGGCGGCCGAGGCGATGGCGCGCGGCGCTCGCAAGCGGCTCGCGGCGGACGTCGGCCTCGCGGTCACGGGCGTCGCGGGACCAGCCGAGCAGGATGGGCAGCCCGTCGGCACCGTCTTCATCGGGCTCGCGCTCGACGATTCGGTCGAGTCCGCGCAGCTCCGCCTTCCCGGCGACCGGCGCCGGGTCCGCGAGTTCGCGGTGATCTCCGCATTGAACCTCTTGCGACAGCGGCTGCTCGAACGACGGGCGTGACGCCGTGCGGCTGTTCGTTGCCGTCCGTCCTCCCGGCGAGGTCGTCGAGGCGCTCGCCGCGGTGCCGCGACCGGTGTCCGACGCGGTGCGCTGGACGGGTGCAGGTCAGTGGCACGTGACGTTGCGCTTCTTCGGCGAGGTCGATGACGCCACGCCGATCACGTCAACGTTGAACGGCGCGCTGCTCGATGCGCAACCCGTCGTCGTGCGCATCGGCCCCCGCGCGACGACGCTCGGTCGCGGAGTGGTATGTCTTCCCGTCGACGGTCTCCGTGACCTCGCGGGACGGATCGCGGAGGCGACTCGGGATCACGGCGCGCGCCCGCCGGCGCGTGCGTTCCACGGCCACCTCACGCTGGCGCGCACGAAAGGGCGGCGCCCGCCGATCGACGGCTTCGCGCTCGACGCGTCGTGGACCGTGGGCGAGGTGGAGTTGGTCCGCAGCCACCTGGGTGGGGGACCGGCGCGCTACGAGCCGCTGGCGACGTTCGTGCTGGGTGGAGGCTGAGCGCTACGCCGCGTTCGTGTCCTCGCCCGAGCTCGGGCGGGATGCGTCTTGCGGCCCGAGATCCACGACCGGGGCGGCCTCCCGCTCGGCGAGCTCGTGGAGATCCGCAAGCAACGTCTCCCACCTGAACTGGCCCGCCAGCCACGCGAGGGCTTCTGCCTTCGACGCGGGGGAGGTGTTCCGGTGGTCGGTGGTGTCCGACATGCGATCAGTTTTGCCCGATCTGCTTGAAAAAGTAACCGATTGTGACCGAGATCACAATGCGACGGAACCGTTTCGGAGATGGGCGGACGAGGGTCCTTGCCGAACGTCCGTTCGAGAACTACATTCCTGTCATTCGGATGTCCCCGGCCCCGAGGCCATCTCACTGTCACACCCCCTGAGGAAGATGACCGGCATCTCGCTGCGATCCCGCTGCCCAGCACCGGCCGCAGCCCGTCACCAGCACAACGCCTGATCGGCGAGGCAACGAAAGGATCCACGGTGGAGCGAGACAAGGCACTCGAGATGGCGATGGCCCAGATCGAGAAGCAGTACGGCAAGGGCGCGGTCATGAAGATGGGCGACAAGGGGGAGATGTCGATCGAGGCCGTCCCCACCGGTGCGCTCGCCCTCGACCTCGCGTTGGGTGTCGGCGGCCTGCCCCGGGGCCGGGTCGTGGAGATCTTCGGTCCCGAGTCGTCCGGCAAGTCGACGCTGGCGATGCATGCCGTCGCCGAAGCACAGCGCAACGGCGGCATCTGCGCCTACATCGACGCCGAGCACGCGATGGATCCGGTGTACGCACGGGCCATCGGGGTCGACGTCGACGAGCTGCTGATCTCCCAGCCCGACACGGGCGAGCAGGCGCTCGAGATCACCGACACGCTCGTGCGCTCGGGCGCGCTCGACATCGTCGTCATCGACTCGGTCGCGGCCCTCACGCCTCGGGCCGAGATCGAAGGAGAGATGGGCGACACGCACGTCGGCCTGCAGGCCCGGCTGATGTCGCAGGCGCTGCGCAAACTCACGGCCAACCTCAACCGCACGAAGACGATCTGCATCTTCATCAACCAGCTGCGCGAGAAGATCGGCGTGATGTTCGGCTCGCCCGAGACCACGCCAGGCGGCCGGGCGCTGAAGTTCTACTCGTCGGTGCGGCTCGACATCCGCCGCATCGAGTCGATCAAGGACGCCACCGAGGTCGTCGGCAACCGCACGCGCGTGAAGGTGGTGAAGAACAAGGTGGCGCCGCCGTTCCGGCAGGCCGAGTTCGACATCATGTACGGCAAGGGCATCAGTCGAGAGGGCTCGCTGCTCGACGTGGGCGTCGATCTCGGGCTGATCAAGAAGTCCGGTGCGTGGTTCACCTACGAGGGTGAGCAGCTCGGCCAGGGCCGGGAGAACGCGAAGACGTTCCTCGGCGAGAACGCGGAGATCATGGTCGAGATCTCCGATCGCATCCTTTCGCAGGTCGGTATCGATCGTGATGGTCATGCCGACCAGAACGAGCTCGGCGACCTCGCGGGTGTCGACGAGCCGATCAGCCTCGACGACTGACGCGCTGATCTCCGCGACACTCGAAGGTCCGCTTCGCCTCCTCGGCCCGCTCGTACCGTCGGTTGCGGCCTTCAGCCGACGGTACGGGCCGCCGAGTCGTTCCTCACGCACCGCGCGCAATCACCGCGAATCCGAAAAGTCGGCGCGAAGTGGTGGAGGAGGCGGCGTGCTCGGCGTCGAATCTCGCTGGAACACGCAGCAGCCTCGCGCCCATGCCCATTGGGGGGCAACCAATGGAAACGCTCAAAGTCTCCACCAAGTCGAACCCGAACTCGGTCGCGGGCGCGATGGCCGGCGCAGTGCGTCAAGCCGGCGTCGTCGAGGTGCAGGTGGTCGGTGCGGGCGCGCTCAACCAGGCGATCAAGGCGGTCGCCATCGCCCGTGGGTACGTGGCTCCCGCCGGCATCGACCTCGTCTGCGTGCCGACGTTTGCCGACATCGTGATCGACGGTGAGCGGCGGACGGCGATCCGGCTCAGCGTGGAGGACCGCGCCCGCGTGACGCCGACGGTGTCGCCGGTCGAGACCGACGCACGCACCCCGCTTCCGAACGCCACGATCCACCTCAGCAACTGATCGAGCCGGGCCCGTGTCGGGGTCCGCGTAACCTGGGCACTGATGGCGCCGCGCAAGTTCCTCGTGCACACCTACGGGTGTCAGATGAACGAGCACGACTCCGAGCGAATCGCCGGCCTTCTCGAGGCCGACGGGCTCGAGCAGGCCACCTCCGCCGACGACGCGGACGTGATCGTCCTCAACACGTGCTGCATCCGGGAGAACGCCGACAACAAGCTGTACGGCAACCTCGGCCATCTGAAGTCGCTGAAGCAGGCGCGTCCGGATCTGCAGATCGTCGTCGGCGGTTGCCTCGCGCAGAAGGACCGAGATCTCGTGGGCCAACGGGCGCCGCACGTCGACGTGGTGCTGGGCACCCACAACGTCCACCGCGCCGCGCAGCTCCTCACCGAGAGTCGCGAGGCCGGCCCGATCACCGAGATCTACGACGCGACCGACCCCGATGATCAGGACGCGTTCCCGTCCGCGCTCCCCGTGCGACGCGAGGTGCCGTACTCCGCATGGGTCACGATCCAGATCGGCTGCGACAACCGCTGTGCGTTCTGCATCGTGCCCTCCGTGAGAGGACGGGAGATCAGCCGCCCTCCCGAGGAGATCGTGGCCGAGGTCGAGCGGTTGGCGGGTGACGGGGTGGTCGAGATCACGTTGCTCGGTCAGAACGTGAACTCGTACGGGCGCGACCTCACCAAGCGCCGCCCGCTGTTCGCCGGGCTGCTCCGTTCGCTCGGCGACGTGCGAGGTCTGCGTCGCGTGAGGTTCACCAGCCCGCACCCGAAGGATCTGCGGCCCGAGACGATCGCGGCGATGGCGGCTACGCCGAACTTGTGCGAGCACCTGCACCTGCCGTTGCAGTCCGGCGCCGACCGGACGCTGGCCGCAATGCACCGCGGCTACACCGCGAGTCGCTATCTCGAGCGTTTGCGGCTCGCCCGCGAGATGGTGACCGACCTCGCCGTGACCACCGACCTCATCGTGGGCTTTCCCGGCGAGACCGACGCGGACTTCGAGCAGACGCTCGAGGTCGTGGCGGCCGCAGAGTACGACAGCGCCTACACCTTCATCTTCTCGCCGCGACCCGGCACCGAGGCGGCCGGGCGCGTCGATGACTTCATCCCCGGCGACGTGGTCGCCGAGCGGTTCGAACGGCTGCATGTCGTGGTGGAGCGCAGCGCGCTCGCGAAGCACCGCGCCCGGATCGGTCGCGTCGAAGAGGTGCTCGTCGAGGGCCCGAGCAAGAAGAACCCCTCGATCACGTCGGGTCGAACACGACAGAACAAGGTGGTGCACTTCGCCGCGGTGCCGCCGCTGCGGCCGGGCACGTTCGCGACGGTGGAGGTCGTTGACGCCGCACCCCACCACTTGCGCGGCGAGCTCGTCGAGGTCACGGCCCGGCCCACGCACAAGACCCGCATCCCGGTCGCGGCGGACTGAATCGGCCGAACTGAC
>DASZHU010000018.1:0-10233 GCA_035937605.1 Acidimicrobiales bacterium
CCCGGCGCGAGGTAGCCGGCGCCGCCGGCGACGTACGGCACCTCGACGGCGATCGCTTGCTTGCCCGCGGGCACTTGGAGCGACGGTGAGATGCTGCGCACCTTCAGGCCACCGGACCGAATCTGCTCGTTCTTGGAGAACTTCGCCGTGAACAGTTGGTTGCTCAGCTGGCTCGGTGTCGTCAGCGCGTCGGGCTGACGGTCGGAGCTGCTCACGCGACGCACCTCGACCTTGGCGATCGCGTCGTCACCGAGCGTTCCCGCGGGAATGTCCTCCTTCGCGACGAGGACGTCCACCGTGCCCGCGGCCTGCGACGAGCTCGACCCGTTGTCGCGCGACAGCAGCGCGACGATGGCGACACCCACGACGAAGAACGCGATGCCCGCGAGGACCAACAGGTTCGATCGACGCACATCCACCCCCTCTGCTCAGGAACTGTAGGACTGCCCGGCGGACACACGCGGATACGTGGGTCGATGGACTCATGAGCTACTGCTCCGGTGTCCTATGTCGTTCCGGATTGTCGGCATTCATGGCCAGGATCTCCATGGCCCGATCGAGTCATTTCCATATGGTCATGTCGGACTAGTCAGCTCAGCCCGCGGTGGACGCGTCCGACGGACCGCAGGAAGCCGCGCATGTCGACGCTGTCGTAGAAGCGGTGCATCGTCGGATGCTGCGGCGATTTGCCCACGACGACGCCGTCGGGACGACTGCCCCAGAAGCCCTGATACACCTGACCTTCGCGGTGGGGGTCGGGTACGTAGTACTGCTCCGTGCGTGCGGTCCATGCTGCGGCCTGCCACGCCGGCTCGTCGAGGAACAACACGACGCGAGGCTGACAGGTCGCCACGGCCCGAGCGAGCGCCTCGACCTCGTCGCCGACGTGCACGAGGGTGGTGAGCGCGAGCGCTTCTGACGCGTCCCAGCTCGGCTCGAAAGCGCGCAGCAGCTCGACCGACCAGCGGCGGACCTCGGCCCAGAACCCCAGCGGATCGGGGTACAAGAAGCCCTCGTGCGGCTCGCCGACGGCCAGCGGGCGCTCGCGCCACTCGACGAGCGAATCGCGCCACGAGGGCGGCTTCGTCGTGACCAGGAGCAACCACGCGTTGATCGACCCCGGAGAGTTGTCCGGCCAGTGCTTCACCCCCGCGGTCAGCTTGCTCGCCGCCCGCGGCGCAAGGGCGCGGGCCGCCTTCAGCCGGTCGCCGGCCGCTGCCGCGTAGAGATCCCCGTGCTTGCCCGCGATGCCCGAACTGTACGAGGGCCATCGGTATCTTGACGGCGTGCGCTTGGTCGGCTTGACGGGGGGCATCGGCTCCGGCAAGTCGACGGTTTCGGCCCTGCTCGCCGAAAGGGGCGCCGTCATCATCGATGCGGATGCGATCACCCGCGAGTTGCAGCAACCGGGTGGCACCGTGTTCGACGAGATCGTGGCCCGGTTCGGCGACGCGATCGTGGCCGCGGACGGCACGCTCGACCGCCCCGCGCTCGCAGCCATCGTCTTCGCCGACGAGCAGGCCAAGAAGGACCTCGAGCACCTCGTGCACCCGGCGGTCGGGGCAGAGATGCTCAAAAGGCTGCAAGCCGAAGCCGACACGGATCATGTGGTCGTCTACGACGTGCCGTTGCTCGTGGAGGCGGCGCGCCGCTCCATGTCGTTCGCCGGCGTGATCGTCGTCGATATCGACCCGGAGGTCGCGGTGCGTCGCGTGGTCGAGCAACGCGGTATGGAGGAACGCGACGTGCGGGCCCGGATCGCGAGTCAGGCGAGCCGATCGGAACGCAACGAGGTCGCCGACAGGCTCATCGACAACTCGGGCACGCGCGACGACCTCACTCGCCAGGTGGACGAAGTGTGGTCGTGGATACTGACGCTGCCGCAGCAGTAGCGGAGGGCGCGGGGGCGCGAGTGCGATCGCGTCCGCGCTCGTCGGACGTGCTCACCGTTTTCGCGGTGATGTGGGCCGCGGCGACGCTGTTCCACGTCTGGGGCCCGAGTGGTCGGGTCACCGACCTCTTCACGGGGACCACGAGCGTCATGGCGCTCCAGGCCGCGGCCGCGGTAGCGGCGATCGTCGTGTTGGCGCGACCGCGCGCGTTCGCAGCGTTTGTCGTCATGGTCGTGCTCGGACCGTTGGTGGCGTGGTTCGAGGCCCCGGTGCTCGGCAGCCACTGGACCGTCGTCACGCTGGTCGACGTCGGGTTGCTGCTCGCGACCCTTGCGGCGCGCCGCGGGGTGGCGTTTGAGCGCGCGTTCGTTCCCGTCGGTCGCTGGGTGCTGATCGGGTTCTACTGCTTCGCGGCGTTCGCCAAGCTGAACCACGCGTTCTTCACGCCGACGGTGAGCTGCGGCACGTACTACCTCGACGAGCTGGCGCAGTCGTTGCACCTCTCGTTGCACAGCCAGGCGGGCGGCGGGTGGACGCATCTCGTGCCGTTCGCGGTTGCCGGTACCGAGCTGTCGATCCCGATCCTGCTGCTCGTGCGCCGTACGCGTCACGTGGGCGTGGTCGTTGGGCTGGTGTTCCACAGCCTGATCGCCCTCGACCAGACGCACTTGTTCTCCGATTTCTCGTCGGTGCTAGCCCCGCTGTTCGTGCTGTTCCTCCCGCCGCCGTTCGCCTCCGACGTGGTGGCGCGTTGGCGCGCGCTGTCCGCCGATCGCCGCGAGCGGGTGCGAGCGGTCTTCGTGGTGGGTGCCGCGGTGCTCCTCGCCGCGCAGTTCTATGGGCGGGGCGACGCGGTCGCCCGGTTGTTCGCCGACGGCCGGGCGTGGGCCTGGGTGATCTACGACGTGATCGTGCTGGCGCTGGTCGGCGGGTTCCTGTGGTCGCGGCGGCCCGCGCCGATCGAGCGCCCACTGAGCTTCGGTGCCAACGGTGTGCCGAAGTGGCTCGCGGTGGTGCCCGCGCTCGTCGTGCTCACGGGGCTGGCTCCGTTCCTCGAGCTGCGCACGGCGTACGCCTTCAACATGTACTCCAACCTGCGCACGGCCGACGGCGACTCGAACCACTTCCTCGTGACGCGCACCCTGCCGTTGACCGACTTCCAGTCCGACCTCGTCCGTATCACCGCCACGGACGACCCCGGCCTGCGCCAGTACGTCGTCCAGAGGTTCGACATCCCGTTCCTCCAGCTGCGTGACTACCTGAGTCGGAACCCAGACGTGCAGCTGGCGTACGTTCGCAAGGGTGTGTCGCACTCGATGGCGCGTGCGGGCAACGACCTCGATCTCGTGCGCCCGGTGCCCTCGTGGGAGTCGAAGCTCTTCGCGTTCCGCTCGCTCGACCAGACCGATCCCACCCGCTGCCAGCCGAGCTTCCTGCCGGCGCTCTGACTGTCGTACCCCTTCCGTAGAATCGGCGGGATGCCCAGGTTCGAGGTGGTCTCCGAGTTCGCGCCGGCCGGTGACCAGCCGAAGGCCATCGCCCAGCTCTCTGAGGGCATCACCCGCGGCGACCGCTACCAGACGCTCCTCGGCATCACGGGCTCGGGCAAGAGCGCCACGGTGGCGTGGACGATCGAGCAGGTACAAAAGCCCACGTTGGTGCTGGCGCCGAACAAGTCCCTGGCAGCGCAGCTCGCCAACGAGTTCCGTGAGTTCTTCCCGAAGAACCGGGTGGAGTACTTCGTCAGCTACTACGACTACTACCAGCCCGAGGCGTACATCGCGTCGAGTGACACGTACATCGAGAAGGACAGCTCGATCAACGACGAGATCGATCGACTGCGCCACGCCGCCACGTCGGCGCTGCTCACCCGCAACGACGTCATCGTCGTGGCCTCTGTCTCCTGCATCTACGGGTTGGGCTCGCCCGAGGAGTACCGGGACCATTACCTGATCCTGAAGCCGGGGGAGGAGCGCGACCAGCGCTCGATCCTGCGCCAGCTCGTCGACATGAACTACGAGCGCAACGACATGAACCTCACGCGGGGCAAGTTCCGCGTGCGCGGCGACACCATCGAGATCCATCCGGCGTACGACGAGATGGCGATCCGGGTCGAGCTGTTCGGCGACGAGGTCGAGCAGATCACCGTGGTCGATCCGCTCACGGGCGAGCGGGTGCAGACGTTGGAGGAGCTGGTCGTCTTCCCCGCGTCGCACTACGTCGCCAGCGAGGAGCGGATGCAGAAGGCGATCGTGCGCATCGAGGCCGAGCTGCAGGAGCGGCTCGCCTACTTCGAGCGGGAAGGCAAGCTCCTCGAGGCGCAGCGCCTCCGCATGCGTACGCAGTACGACCTCGAGATGATGCAGGAGGTGGGCTACTGCAACGGCGTCGAGAACTACTCGGGGCCGATCGACGGTCGCAGCTACGGCGAGCCTCCGAACACGTTGCTCGACTACTTCCCGAAGGACTTCCTCGTCGTGGTCGACGAGAGCCACGTGGCGGTGCCCCAGCTCCACGGCCAGTACGAGGGCGATCGCAGCCGCAAGGAGGTGCTCATCGACCACGGCTTCCGGCTGCCGTCGGCCGCCGACAACCGTCCCCTGCGCTTCGACGAGTTCGTGGAGCGCGTGCCGCAGGTGGTGTTCCTCTCCGCAACGCCGAGCCCGTACGAGCTGCAGGTCTCCGCGCAGGTCGTCGAGCAGATCGTGCGCCCCACCGGCCTCGTCGACCCCGAGGTCATCATCAAGCCGACCAAGGGTCAGATCGACGACCTGCTCGAGCAGATCAACGACCGCGTGGCCCGCGGTGACCGCGTGCTCGTCACGACGCTCACCAAGAAGATGGCCGAAGACCTCACCGACTACCTGCTCGAGCTGGGCGTGCGGGTGCGCTACCTGCACTCCAACGTCGACACGATCCAGCGCATCGAGATCATCCGTGATCTCCGCCTCGGCGAGTTCGACGTGCTCGTGGGCATCAACCTGCTGCGCGAGGGTCTCGACCTGCCCGAGGTGTCGCTCGTCGCGATCCTCGACGCCGACAAGGAGGGCTTCCTGCGTAGCGAGACGTCGCTGATCCAGATGATCGGCCGGGCCGCCCGCAACGTCGACGGTCAGGTCGTCATGTACGCGGACAACGTGACCGATTCGATGCAACGCGCGATCTCGGAGACGAACCGACGTCGAGGGCTGCAGGAGACGTACAACGCGGAGAACGGCATCGATCCGCAGACGATCCGCAAAGCGGTGACCGACATCCTTGCCTCGCTGCGACCCGACGGCGATGGTCAGGCGCCGGCGCCGGGACGCGACCGGCGCGGCCGGCTCCAGCGGGCTCGTGACGAGCGCCGCCGCAACGAACTCGGCGATCTCGCGCCGTCGGAGCTCGGCCGGCTCATCCAGACGCTCGAGGAAGAGATGCACGAAGCCGCCGCGGAGCTCCGGTTCGAGTACGCGGCGCGCTTGCGCGACGAGGTCAACGAGTTGCGGCGCGAGCTGCGCGACGCGGGCTGATCCTCGGCGGCGCGCCGGCGCGTCGGTACCGTGACGTCGTGCGCCGGCGGCCTGCCCTCGTGCTCGTGCCGCTGGCGCTGCTGTTCGTCGGCATGGGCCTCGTCGAGGCCTGGCGCGATTCTCCCACGGTCGACGAGAGCATCGACATCGCGTCGGGCGTGACCGGCCTCGTGCGGCACGACCTCGGCTTCACTCCCGAGCACGGCGTGCTGACCAAGATCCTGCCGGCGCTGCCCGCACTGGCGGCGCGCCCGGTCGTGCCCGTGGGCGCCGCGTACAAGTCAGGCGACTGGTTCGACCAGACCGACGACTTCATCCGGGCCAACGCTGCCGCCGGCCGCCTGCAACGGGTGGTGTTCCTGTCGCGGCTCGTTCCGCTCGCCGAGGCACTCGCGATCGCGGCGCTGGTCGATGTCCTCGGCGCCCGATTGTTCGGTGAATGGCCCGGCGTGTTCGCAGCCGCGCTGTGGCTCACGACGCCCTTGTTCGTCGGCTTCGGACACCTGGCCAGCGTCGACGTCGCGTTCACCCTGGCGACGCTCGCGGTGAGCCTCGCGCTGCTGCGGTTCCTCGATGGGCCATCGGATGTACGTGCGCTGTTCGTCGGGCTCGCGGTGGGCGCGGCGCTACTCACGCGGCATCTCGCGCTCGTCTTGGTGTTGACCGCGTGCGGCACGATGCTGTTCGTCGGCTGGCGCGCCGCGCGCAAGGTCGCGCTGCGGCACGTCGGCATCGTGGGGGTCACCTCGTGGCTCTCGGTGTGGATCGTCATCCGTGTGCTGTCGTCACCGCCGGGGGGCGCGAGTGGTGCCCGGCTCGACAGCATCATCGCCGCGGGCCGAGGTGACTCGTTCATCACCCGACTCGTGCTCGCGATCCCGTGGCCGAAGGAGTGGAGCGCGGGGATGGCGTATCTCGTGCTCAGCTCCGCGTCGAAACCCGCCTATCTGTTCGGCCAGGCCTGGGACGGCGGGCGGTGGTGGTACTTCCTCGCCGCGGTGCCCATCAAGGTGCCGCTCGTGGCGCTCGCCGCGCTGATCGCGGGACCGTTCGGTTGGCGGCGGGTGCCCCGGCCTGACGTTCGCACTGCGCTGGCAGTGGTCGCGGTCCCGGCGGTGGCGTTGTACGTGGCGGTTGCCGCGCAGCCGCTGAACCTCGGGTTGCGGTATGCGTTCCCGACCCTCGCGTTGTGGTTCGTGGCGGCCGGACCGGTCGTGCTGCTCGGGGCACCGCTGCTCAAGAAGGTCGCGCTGGGTGCGTTCGCGGTCACGCAGGCCACGGCGCTCGTGGCTGCGTATCCGCACTCGATCGCGTGGACCCCGCCGCCGTTCCAGCCTGCCTACCGCTGGGCGACGGACTCGAACGTCGACTACGGCCAGGACAACGGTCGTGTGGACGAGTGGGCACGCGGCAAGGACCCACTCGTCGAGCTGTTGCTGCCGCGGGGGTTCGATCCGCCACCGGGGAGCCGGTCGCTCGTGGCCACGCCGCCGGACCAGGTTCGTGGTTGGGTGGCGGTGTCGGCCACTCGGCTCACGGCGCTCGACCGTGATGCGCTGTCGTGGTTGCGCGCCTACTGCCCGGTCGGCACGATCGGGGGCAGCGTGCTGCTCTACCGGTTCGACGCGCGGGTCGACGCCCGACCCGGGCCGACCATGCCGGTGGGGTTGTGTTCGGGCGACGTGTCGACTCGGTCGGGCTGACCGGTCGTGAAGAACGCGACGACGCCGAGCACGAGCACCGGCATCAGCGAGCGCGTGCTGCCGTAGTTGTTGCCGATCACGTCACCGTTGCTCAGAGCGGCGAGCACGAGGCTGCCGACCAACGGCCAGCCGAGCGGGTGGGTGAGCCCCCTCCTCGCAAGGGCGGCGACGCCGACGACGACCGACCCGATCGCGGCGGCGCAGCCGACGAGTTGCTGGCCGTGCGACCACAGATCGACCCACGCATCGCGCCAACCGACGAACGGCGCGACGAGCTCACCGATCTGCTCGTGGCCGGGCAGCATCACGCGCAACGCGATCCACCATGCGAGCGCGATCGCGATGGGCGCCGCGGCCAGCACCCACGCCTGGCGCGCACGGCGCCACAACGCCCACCCGAGGAAGACGACGACGATCACCTCTTTCGCCAGCACCGCCGCGATCGCGCACGGGACCGCGCCTCGCCACCTCGACCGATGGGCGAGCGCGAGTGCGGCGATCGCCAGCGCGAGCGCCAGCGCGTCTGCCACCGACGCACGAAGCGAGAACCACGCGCCCGGTGTCGTCGCGAACAGCGCGGCCAGCCACGGTCGCCCGCCGAGCTGCACGGCGAGCGCGCCCGTGGCGACGGCGCCGGCGAAGATGCCCAACACGCCGACGAGCACGAGCGACCACACGAGGCCGTAGCCACCGCCGGTCGGATGGATCACCCACGCCAACCAGGGGAGCAGTGGTCGCTGGAGCCGGTAACGAGGCCGATCGAGCAGGGCAGCGACCTCCGTGGGGTGCCAGGGGTTGCGGGCGATCACGTAGAACTGCTGGCCGTCGAGGCCGAGACCGTCGGGCAGCTCGACGGTGGGGAAGTCGTGGTGGAACGCCGCCACCGATGGGCCCTGTTGGCCGGGCTGGATGAAGTTGAGCGCGTTGCGACCCGACTGCTCGACGTCGTACAGCACCCACATCGAGATGAACAGCGTGCCGATGAGCGACCACTTCACGATCTCGCGCCACGGCAACGCGGTCATCGGACACCGGTGGCGTGACGCGATGGCGTGAACTCGAGCAGGCCGAGCCAGAGACCAGTGGTCGCCATCCCGGTGGGGAACGTGTACGGGTACGCGTCGATGACGAAGAAGATGATGAGCGCGGCGAACACGAACAGCATCTCGGGTCCGCCGCGTACCGATCGCACCGCCATCGCCAGCAGCAGCGCGGCCGTGAGCACACCGGCAAGCACGCCGGCCTCAGCGGCCTCCTGGAGCACCGCGTCGTGGGCGGGCAGCAGGTCGGTGTGCTCGATCGACTCCAGCGCGATCGTGTAGCGACCGGGGCCGACGCCGAGCACCGGATGGGCGCGGGTCATCCGGATCGCCTCCCTGGCGCGATCGGTCCGGTAGCTCGACACGTGCCCCTCCGACGTCGTCTGGCCCCGCGCGATGTAGCCATCTCCGAATGCCACGGCGACCAGCAGGAAGCCGCCGGCCACGACGGCGGCGAACGCGCGACGGACCCTCCGACGATCGGCGGGGCCGCGGGCGAACAGGAGGATGCCGAGCAGCACCACGAGCGTCACGAGCACTCCACGCGAGTACGTGGTGGCGAGGCCCGCCGCGATCACACCGACACCGATGAGCCACGGCGTGCGACGTTCGTCGCCGAGCGCGCCCAAGAGAGCCGCCCCGATGGCCACGAGCAGGAAGCAGGCGAGGTGGTACGGGTGGTCGAAGCCTGCGGTCGCCGCCGTCGAGGAGCCGAACCGGTAGAAGAACCCGCTGAACTCGAGGGCGCCAACGCCGATGCCCCCGCCGTGCGCCGACTGGAGCAGGGCGATCACCGCCTCGACCGTCGCCGTTCCCACGAGGACGGCGAGCACGCGACGCCGAGCGGCGGCGCCGAGCCGGCGGAGGGCGTGGACGACGGCGAGCGCGGACGCAACGCGGAACGCGAAGTCGAACCCCCGGGGCGACGGATGCGCCACGAGCGCAACCAGGATCACGACGGCCAGCGCGATCGCGATCCGCCTGGTCCACCCGTCGAGGCGAGTGCGGGACGGTGTGGCGCGGTCGATGAGCGCGAGCACGAGCAGCAGCGCGAGCGGCACGTCGAACGGGCTGATCGAGACACGACGATTGAAATCGGCGTTCGCGCCGGGTGCGGCCCACACCACCGAACCGATCGCGAGCGGGATCGTGACGATCAACACGATGACCAGTGCTTCGCGCACACGACCGAGTTCTGCGCTCCGCCGCTCGAGCACGGCGGGAGCCTTCACGACGAGGGAGTGTAGAAGCGGCCCCAGCGGCGAACATCGACCCCACGGCCGCCCTCACGAACAAACGTTCCCCCTTCCGCGAGGCGCGCGCAGATAGGCTCGATCCTCAGTGCCCGAGCGTCCTTCCTCCGACAAGTTGGTCATCCGCGGCGCGAGGGAGCACAACCTCCGCAACATCAATCTCGAGCTTCCGCGTGACCGGCTCATCGTCCTCACAGGGCTGTCGGGGTCCGGAAAGTCGTCGCTCGCGTTCGACACGATCTACGCCGAAGGGCAGCGCCGCTACGTCGAGTCGCTGTCGGCGTATGCGCGTCAGTTCCTCGGCCAGATGGACAAGCCCGACGTCGACTTCATCGAAGGTCTGTCGCCGGCGATCTCGATCGACCAGAAGTCGGCGTCGCGCAACCCGCGCTCGACGGTGGGCACGATCACCGAGATCTACGACTACCTGCGGCTGCTCTACGCCCGGATCGGGATCCCGCACTGCCCGAACTGCGGCAAGCTCATCACCCGCCAGACCCCGCAGCAGATCGTTGACCGGGTGCTGCAGCTCCCCGAAGGCACTCGGTTCCAGGTGCTCGCACCGATCGTGCGGGGCCGCAAGGGCACCTACGAGACGCTGCTGTCCGACCTCGCCACGCAGGGCTTCGCCAGGGCCCGCGTCGACGGCGACGTCATCGAGCTCACCGACAAGACCGACCTCGCCCGCTACGAGCAGCACACGATCGAGGTGATCGTCGACCGCCTCGTGCACCGGGCCGGTATCGAGCGACGGCTCACCGACTCGCTCGAGACCGCGCTGAAGCTGGCGGAAGGGGTCGCCGAGGTCGAGATCGTGTCGAAGGAGGGCGAGC
>DASZHU010000019.1:0-10592 GCA_035937605.1 Acidimicrobiales bacterium
CGTGGCGTGGCAGATGAGGAACGGGTCTCCGCTCCCGCCGAGGTCGTGCACCACCACCTCGACACCATCGCTCGACTCGGTCACTCGTGCGGCTCGACCGTGCGGTAGTCGCCGAAGGGTTCGTCGCGATGTTGCAGCGCCTTGGTGAGGCCGCCGCGCATCTCGGCGATGAACTTGTACATCGTCTCCTGCTTCGTGCCGAGCGCGCAGAGCTCGGTGCCGACGCGGATCGCGGAGCGCAGCCCCATCACCTCCATCCCGCGGTGCACGACGCGCTTGTTGAGCTGCGCCATGTCCGCCGGGATCAACGCGATGCGCTGCGCGATGCGCACCACCTCGTCCTCGAGTTGATCCGCGGGATAAGCGCGGTTGGCCCAGCCGAGGCGCACCGCTTCGACACCCGAGATCGAGTCGCCGGTCAGCATCATCTCCATCGCGGCGCGCATGCCGCACAACCACGCGTGGAAGTGCATGTCGGGTACACCGAACCGCACCGCGGGATAACCGATCTTCGCGTCCTCGGCGACGTAGACGAGATCGCACCCGGTCGCGAGCTCGCTGCCGCCGGCGAGGCAGTAACCGTGCACCTGCGCGATCACGGGCTTCTGGAGGTCCCAGATGCTCATCCAGCCTTCCGTCACGTGGCGGGGCCACTGCCCGTCGCCACCGGGCGTGTAGTACGGCATCTCGAGGCCCTCGTTGCCGCCGCCGAGCTCGTAGCCGGCGGAGAACGAAGTGCCCGCGCCGCGCACGATCATCACGCGGATGTCGGGGTCGGCGTCGGCCTCGCGCAGCGCCTCGAGGATGCCGCCACGCAGCGCGTGGTTGAGGGCGTTGCGTTTCTCGGGCCGGTTGAGCGTGACCCGGCGGACGTTGGGCGCCGGGTCGTCGAGCAGGATGACGTCGTCGTTCACAGACGTGTCCTAGCAGTGAGGGAGTGCGGCATGCCCGTTCGGGACCGCGTTGGTCAGCGGTAGTCGAACGAGGGGGCGCGCTTCTCGAGGAACGCGGCGATCGCCTCACGTTGGTCCGACGTGTGCGACGACAGGATCTGGGTGCGGTTCTCCATGTCGATTCCGGCCTGCAACGAACCGATCTCGAGTTGGCTCCAGGCCACTTCCTTCGTCATCCGCACGCCCCACGGGCTGTTCGCCGCGATGAGCCCCCCAGTCTCGAGCGCGGAGTCGAGCAGCTCGTCGTCGGGTACCACGCGCGTGACGAGCCCGATCCTGTCCGCCTCGGCCGAGTCGATGATGCGGCCGGTGAGCATCAGCTCCCACGCGCGGCTCGCGCCGATCAGCCGGGGCAGCAGCCAACTCACACCGATGTCGCAACCCGACAGCCCGATGCGCACGAACGCAACGTTGAAGCGCGCCGATGCGCCCGCGATGCGAACGTCGCTCGCCAACGCGAGCGCCAAGCCTCCGCCCGCCGCGGCGCCGTTCACCGCGGCGATCACCGGCACCGGGAGCGCCCGCATCTGCGGGACGAGCGACGCGATGTGCTGCTGCGTGCTGAACCCGCCCACCACCGCGCCCGCGCCCTCCGATCCGGGCACCGTGCCGTAGCCCGTGAGGTCGAGGCCGGCACAGAAGCCGCGGCCCGCACCGGTGAGCACAACCGCCCGGCACGCGCGATCCGCGGCGATCGCCGCGAACGCCTCGTGCAGCTCGCCGATGAGGTCGACGTTCATTGCGTTGAGCTTCTCGGGGCGGTTCAGCGTGAGCTGCATGATGCCTGGTGACGGATTGGTGACGAGGACGGTCGACATGGCGGGCAGCGTAGATTTCCCGCATCCGTGTGCTCATCGCCGACGACGAACCTGACATCCGCGCGCTCATGGTCCAGGTGTTGCGCACCGCCGACGTCGAGATCGTCGGCGAGGCGGCCGACGCCGAGCAGACCATCGCGCTGTGGCGCACGCACCGCCCCGACGTCGTCGTCCTCGACCACAAGATGCCGCCGACGTCAGGCTTCGACGTGGCGAAGGAGATCCTGACCGAGCACCCCGATCAGGTGATCGTGCTGTTCACCGCGTTCGTCGACGCGGACGTCCGTGCCAAGGCGAAGCAGGTCGGCATCACCGTGTGCGTGTCGAAGGACCGTGTCTTCGACATCCCCGACGTGATGCGGGAACACGTCAATCGAGCGTGAGTGCGGCGCGCAGCGCGCGCAGGTTTCCCTTCATCACGAACACGGCGCCCACGTCGGCGGCGCCCTTGATGATCTCTTCCTCGTCGTAGTTGGTGAACACGATCACGGTGATGCCCGGATGCGTCTCGCGCAGCTGACGGGCGACCTCGATCCCGTTCATCCCGGGCGGCATGCGCTCGTCCACCACCAGCACATTCGGCTCGTGCAGCCGGCACGCGGCGAGGGCGTCCTCGCCCGAGTTGCACGTGGCGACGACGTCATGACCTTCGAGGCTGAGGTCGGTTCGCACGAGCTCGACCCACGCCGCGTCGTTGTCGGCAATGACGACCCTCTTCGCGAGCGCACCGAGCATGGTCTCCGAACCGTACCCGCCGGCCGAGTCGCAGCTCACACTTCCGTGGGCGATGATCTGCGCCCGTGGGCCGAGACGAGCTGAGCTTCGACCGCGCCCAGTGGGCCGCCTTACGGGCGAACACCCCGCTCGACCTCGGTCCCGACGACGTCGCCGAGCTGCAGGGCATCAACGAACGCCTCGACATCGACGAGGTCACCGACGTGTACCTCCCGCTGTCGCGCCTGCTCAGCCTGCACGCGATCGCCACCGCCGAGCGCAACGTGGTGACCGACACGTTCGTGGGCGCGCTCCCCGCGCCGCGGCCCTATGTCCTCGGTCTCGCGGGCAGCGTCGCGGTGGGCAAGAGCACGACCGCTCGCATCCTGCAGGCCCTGCTCAGCCGCTGGCCCGCGCACCCCCGCGTCGCGCTGGTGCCCACCGACGGCTTCCTGTATCCGAACCGCGTGCTCGCCGAGCGCGGGCTGACGGAGCGCAAGGGTTTTCCCGAGAGCTACAACACGGGGGCGCTGGTGAAGTTCCTCGCGGCGCTCAAAGCGGGCGAGCCCGAGGTGACCGCGCCCGTGTACTCCCACGTGCGCTACGACATCCTCGACGGCGAGACCCAAGTGGTCCGCGAGCCCGACATCGTGCTGGTCGAGGGGCTGAACGTGCTCCAGATCACGCCGGCCGTCGAGCGTCACGTGTCGGACTTCTTCGACTTCACGATCTACGTCGACGC
Source organism: Acidimicrobiales bacterium (assembly GCA_035937605.1). GTDB lineage: Bacteria > Actinomycetota > Acidimicrobiia > Acidimicrobiales > JACDCH01 > DASUCS01. Next base: position 3,228 of record DASZHU010000019.1, read on the forward strand.
CGAGGAAGCGGACATCGAGCGCTGGTTCGTCGAGCGGTTCTTCACCTTGCGCGGCACCGTGTTCGCGGACCCCGACTCGTTCTTCCACAACTACGCGTCGCTCGGCGACGACGAGGCCGAGCAGATGGCCCGCTTCGTGTGGCGCACGATCAACGGCGTGAACCTCCGGGAGGAGATCCTGCCCACGCGCGCCCGCGCCCAGCTCGTGTTGGAGAAGGGCCCGGATCACCGGGTCAGACGCGTGCGGCTCCGGCGCTAGCCCGCCGCACCAGCAACGCCACCGAGATCATCACGAAGCCGAGCAGCAGGAACGAGGCTCCGCCGGTCGTCGAGAGTCGGGAGGCGCTCGTTCCGGCGACGGAGGTCGTGGTGGTCGTCGTGGTGTTCGACGCGGGCTTGGTCGTGGTGGTGCTCGATGCCGGCTTCGTCGTGCTCGTGGTGGAGCCCGACGACGACGACGTGGCCGACGTCGAGCTCGACGCCGATGACGACGGGCTCGACTGCGCGGGCGACGGCGTCGACGACGATGCGGGCTTCGTGGTCGTGGTCGGCTTCGTCGTGGTGGTCGGGCCGGCGGACGAAGCAGCGCGCGTCGTGCCGCCGCCGAGATCGCCGGGCTTCGTGATCGCCAGCACGATGCCCGCGGCGAACACGACGGCCGCCGCGATCAACAAGAGCGATGCTCGTGATTTCAGGGGGAGAACCTCGTCAAAGGGAGCGGAGGGGGAGCGGGTGACGGGAGTCGAACCCGCGTCACCAGCTTGGAAGGCTGGTGCTCTGCCATTGAGCTACACCCGCACGCACGGGTCGAACGTAGTTGGTCTGCCATGTCCCTCGAAAAGCGCGGATGGGGGCCCGTTCCGCAACTTCCCATCATTGCTGGTCAGCAGTCGACCGAGGGGGATTGTGTCGGTTTGCGTGCCCATGCGGTCGGGGAGGCGGGATTCGAACCCGCGGCCTCCTGCTCCCAAAGCAGGTGCGCTACCGAGCTGCGCTACTCCCCGTCGACCTGCCGACGCTACTCACGGTGGGGCACACCACTCGCGTTCGGCCGCCACCGGATCCGACGGGATCGACAGCCGGGTGAGCTCGAAGCTGTGCCAGATGTTGGAAAGGAACCGTCCAGGTGTGAGATCGCCGTCGACCGCGTCGAGCAGATGGGCGACGGGCCCGCAAGTCAGGGCCCGACGGGCCGCCACGACCTGCGGGGAGTCCGCGCTCGTGGGCGCCGCGAACCGCGCGTCGTACCACGCGAAGTCGACCTGCTTGCGATGGCCGGCCGGCCGGTTCGGCACCGGCGCCGTTCGGGCGGCCAGCGGCTCGGCCAGGCCGCCGATGTCCACGACCCACACGTTGCGGCCGGCGTCGTAGGCGGGCACCCCGATCGACCCGAGGGTGAGCACGAAGGCACCGGGGTCGCGCCCCGGTTGCGGCGACTTCGCCGCGATCGTGAAGTAGCCCCGCTCGCCGCGTGCGTACGCGGCCGACGCCTCGCGGCCGCTCAGCCCGAGCGCCGAGTCGTCGAGCACGATCTTGGCGCCCGACACCGCCCGCCAGTCGGCCACCGGTGACACCCCGAAGACGTTGACGACCGGCGGCGGCCGGAACGCGACGACGCTGAGCGCGGCCCATCCCGTGGCCGCAACGGCAATCGCGGCTTCGGCCACGGTCTGGCGCCGCACGACGACCGACGCGGGGAGCCCGAGCGCGAAGAACGCCGGCAGCAGGAGCCGTCCGTGCATGTAGTCGCCGCCGGCGGCGACGATGTAGCCCGCTTGCAGGCCGGCGCCGGTCAACAGCGCGACCGTGGCGACCGCGACCCGACGGTCACGCCGACGCGCGAACCGCAGCGCGAGCACTGCGACCACGAGGGCCGCGGTGAGCCACAGGTGGTAGCTGTCGATGAAGTCGCGGGCGTAGTCCCAGCCCTGGCCGAGATGAAGGCCGCCCGCATCCTTGGCCAACGCGGTGTTGGGCACGAGGTTGGCGTAGTAGCCCATGCGAAAGATCTCGTAGAGCCCGGGAACGGCGAAGACGGCGACGAGATCGCGTCCGACGCGTCGCGGCCGCACCAGCGCGAACCACGCGACGAGCAGGCAGATCATCGTCAGGCCGAGCTCCGGACGGATGAGCGGTGCGAGGCCGAGCGTCGCGGCCGCGAGGTTGCGCCGTCGCCCTTCGATTCCGCCGTCGCGCGCCACGGTCACGAGCACGAACCACGACGACGCCAGCCACAGCCAGACCAGCCCCATCTCGAGTCCCGACGTCGAGAAGTCCCACACCACCGCAACCGCGGCGACGAGGAGGAGCCCGACCGGCACCACGACGCCGTCGTCGTCACGGTGCAGCCGGCGCGCGGCGAGGCCCGCGACCACGAACGCGGCGACGGCGGCCAGCAGGCTCGCCATCACGGCGATCCACTCGTCGCGCACGAGGAGCCCGAACACGAACCGCCCGGTGCACAACACCGCGATCCACAACGGGCTCGTGGCGGCCTCGATCCGTTCGCCGGCGTTGAACACGGGACCGTGCCCGTGGAAGATCTGCTCGACGACGCGCAGGTTGATGTACGCGTCCTCGTTCATCCAGCGGTGCAGCCACCCACCGGCTGCGATCAGCGCGGCGGGCACGAAGGCCGGCGCCGCGCGCAGCACGCGTCTCGCCATCAGCGGCTCGTCATCGGGTGCTGAAGGTGTCGGAGAGGATCACCCGCGCCGCCCACACCGCCGCCGTCGGCGTGAAGTGCCGCCCGTCCGGCCGCGCCTCCATTCCCTCCACGTTCGCCGGGCACGGCGGTCCGTCAGCACACAGACGCGTGGCCAGATCAACGAGCGACACGGTGTCGAGGTGGCGTGCCGCGAAGCGGCGCAGCAGTGCGTTCAACCGTGCGTACCCCGCATCATCGGCCTGGCGGTCGAACGTCTCCGTGCCTTGCGCGGGGTTCGGCGCCGGTGCCGCCTCCGTCACCATCACCACGTGCGCGCCGCCGGCCGTGAGGCGCGCCAGCGCGGTGTCCATGCGCGACTGGATCGTCGCCTCCCACTCCGGAGTGCCCGCCACGATCGTGCGCCCGTCGACGACGAGATCGGACTTCTCCCACACGCTCATCCAGATCACGAGGGTCGGGTTGGAACGCGCCAGCGCGCGCGGCACCGCATAGTCGAGGAACTGCGGGCAACGGCTCGAGTTCGGGGTCACCGCTTCGTTGCGCGTGGAGGTGACCTCACCACTCGCGATGCCGCAGCCGAACACCGATCCCTGATCGGTGGCGATGCCGTTCTGCTGCGCGACAGCGCGCAGGCCGGGCCACAAGCTGCAGGCGGTCGAGTCGCCGACGAGCAATACGCGTGCCGCGGCGGCGGGCGGGATCGGCAACCGTGGACCGCGCGCACTCGCCTCGGTCGCCTCCGCGGTCTCGCTGGCCCGCGGCTCACCGCACAGGAGCGGGTCGCCGTACCCCCAGATGAAGTTCGGGAGGCCGGCGGCGCTCGCATCCGCCGGCGACGGTGCGGCGCCCGCGAGGTAGCCCGGAAGCGGCGTCGCTCCGCCTGCCGACAGCCACACGACGATCACCACCGCCGCGGCCGCGGGCGCGAACGCGAAGACCGCGGCGCGAGGCCGGAACGATCGCGTGCGGATCGGCCGTTCGACGAGGTGGTACGACGCAATCGCAGCGGCGAACGTCACCGCGAGGCGCAGCGCGTTGAGCGCGTTCGCGCCCAGCGACACGCGCGACGGCACCAGCCACACGTCGATCGGCCAATGCCAGAGGTAGAGGCCGTAGGAGATGCGTCCGGTCCACACGAGTGGTGATGCGGACAGCAGCGCCGAAACCGAGCCCCGCTGCACCGCACCCGCGATCACCGCCGCGCACGTCAACGCGAACACCGCCGACCCACCCCGGTAGTACGCGGCGTCGGTGCCGGATACACGCGTGAACGCGAGCAGCACCGCGATGAGCCCGAGCGCGGCCGCGAAACCAACTCTTCGCGTCGCGAGCGCCGACGGGCGCCACGCGAGCAACACGAGGCCGAGGAGCGCGCCGATCAGCAGCGAATGGGCGCGGGCATCGGTGGCGTAGTAGGCGTGCGACGGGTCGCGGGCCACGAAGCGAACGCGCATCGCGATCACCGACGCGCCGATCCCGGCGACGCACACCGCAGTGAGGACGCGCAGCGAGCCCCGCGCGACCTTCAGGCAGACGAGCACCACGATCGGCCACACGAGGTAGTACTGCTCCTCGATCGCGAGCGACCACATGTGCCGCAGGGGTGACGCGGCCGAGAAGAGCGAGAAGTAGCCCTGGCCGTCGACGACGAACCGCCAGTTGGCGACGTAGAAGAGGCTGGCGAGCCCGTCGCCGCGGATGCGCGTGCGCTCCCACGGCACGACCGCGAGACGCGTGTACACCGAGACGAACACGAGCACGAGGAGCAGCGCCGGGAGCAGACGCCGTGCCCTCCGGGCCCAGAACGACGCGAGGTGGATCACGCGGCCACGCCGAAACTCGAGCACCAGCAACGTCGTGATGAGGAAGCCGGAGAGCACGAAGAACGCGTCGACGCCGAGGAATCCACCCTTCGCCCAGGTGTAGTTGTCGTGGTAGGCGATGACGGCGAGCACGGCCACACCCCGCAGGCCGTCGAGCGCGGGGTGATACCGCAGATGGTCGGCGTTCGTCGGTGGACCGGCGTCGTTCGTGGCGAGGGCGCGAGCCGCCTCGGTTTCCGTCGCGGTCGCCACCGCGGCAGAGCCTAGAGAGGAGGTTCGGGGCGCCAAAGGTCGGCCGGTACACTCACCGCCCTGTGCGAGCCGTGGTCAAACCCCTCGAGGGCAACAAGGTCAAGCTCTCGGTCGAAGTCGACGAAAGCGAGTTCGAAAAGGACCTCGACGCGGCGTTCCGGCGCATCGCACGAGAGGTCCGGCTCCCCGGCTTCCGGCCGGGCAAGGCGCCGCGTCGGATCCTCGAGGCCAAGCTCGGCAAGGACGTGGGGCGCGAAGAAGCGCTCCGCGAGGCCCTGCCGACGTACTACTACCAAGCGGTCAAGGATCACGAGGTCGACGTGATCGCCGCGCCCGAGTTGGAGATCACCGCGGGCAAGGACGAAGGGCCGGTCGCCTTCGACGCCGTCGTCGAGGTGCGCCCGTCGATCACGGTGCCCGGCTACGCGAACCTGCGAGTCGAGCTGCCGCCCCTCGCCGCGACCGACGAAGAGATCGATGCGCAGATCGAGCGGCTGCGCCAGCAGTACGGCGAGCTCACGGCGGTCGAACGTCCGGCCGTCGACGGTGATCACGTCACCATCACGATCCACGGCAGCCGCGACGGTGAAGTCATCGCCGGCTTGCAGGCGGACGACTACCTGTACGAGGTCGGCGGCGGCACGATCGCCGACGAGCTCGACGACAACCTCCGCGGCGCGAAGGTCGGCGACATCCTGTCGTTCGAAGCGCAGCCGCAGGATCCCGACGAGCCCCCCGTGCAGTTCCGCGTGATCGTGAAGGACATCAAGGAGAAGGTCCTTCCCGAGGTCACCGACGAGTGGGCCAACGACGTGTCCGAGTTCGAGTCGGTCGACGAGCTGCGCGGCGACATCGCAGATCGCATCACGAAAGTGCGCAAGATCCAGGGACAGATCGCGCTGCGGGAGAGGACAGCCGCGGCGTTGGTCGAGCTCGTCGACGAGGACGTTCCCGATGCGCTCATCGGCAGCGAGATGCAGCAACGCCTCCAGGACTTCGCGATGCGCCTGCAGGCGCAGGGCGTCACGCCCGAGCAGTACTTCGAGGCCACCGGCCAGTCGCAGGAAGCGCTGGTCGACGAGCTGCGCGAGCTGGCGACGCAGGGTGTCAAGGCCGACCTCGCGCTGCGCGCGGTGGCCGATGCGGAGGGGTTCGAGGCCACCGACGACGACGTCGACGCCGAGATCACCGCGCTGGCCGAGCGGCTCGACGAGAAGCCCGCCAAGGTGCGTCAGCAGTTCGAGCGCGCTGATCAGCTTCCGGCGGTACGCTCCGACATCAGGAAGCGCAAGGCGCTGGACTGGCTCGTCGAGCACGTCGAGCTGGTCGACGAGCAGGGCGTGCCAATCGAGCGAGCAGCCCTCGAGTTGCCCGCCGACGAGTCAGACGACGACATCACGATCGAAGAGGAAGACGAGTAATGGAGCCCGCGTTCAACTACCTGGTGCCGACGGTGGTCGAGCAGACCAACCGCGGCGAGCGGGCCTACGACCTGTACTCGCGACTGCTCAAGGAGCACATCATCTTCCTCGGTACGCCGATCGACGACACGATCGCCAACCTGGTGTGCGCGCAGTTGCTGCACCTCGAGTCCGAGAACCCGGACAAGGACATCAACATCTACATCAACTCGCCGGGCGGCGACATCACCGCGTTGTTCGCGATCTACGACACGATGCAGTACATCAAGCCCGACATCGGCACGATCTGCTTCGGGCAGGCCGCGTCGGCGGCGGCGGTGCTGCTGGCGGCGGGCACGAAGGGCAAGCGCCTCGCCCTCCCGCACGCGCGGGTGCTGCTGCACCAGCCCTGGGGAAGCGGCGCCGGCCAGGCGGCCGACATCGAGATCCAGGCCCGCGAGATCCTGCGGATGCGCGATCTCCTCAACCAGATCCTGGCGGATCACACCGGGCAGCCGGTCGAGAAGATCCACAAGGACACCGATCGAGACTTCGTAATGGAGGCCCTCGAGGCCAAGAACTACGGCATCATCGACGAGGTCATCTCCGCGCGGGAGCTGGCCGACAAGACTGGCGCGATCAGAGCCAGCTGAGACAGGTACGAAGAGCACGAGGGAAGGGGGGCGAACCGGTGGCCAAGTTCGGTGACGGAGGCGAGCTGCTCAAGTGCTCGTTCTGTGGCAAGTCGCAGAAGCAGGTCAAGAAGCTCATCGCCGGGCCCGGCGTGTACATCTGCGACGAGTGCATCGACCTGTGCAACGAGATCATCGAAGAGGAGCTGTCGGAAACCTCCGAGCTGCACTTCGACGAGCTGCCGAAGCCGCGCGAGATCTACGACTTCCTGAACGACTACATCATCGGTCAGGAGCACGCGAAGAAGATCCTGTCCGTTGCCGTCTACAACCACTACAAGCGCATCCAGTTCGGTGCCGGCCCCGAAGCCGACGTCGAGCTCGCGAAGTCCAACATCTTGTTAATCGGCCCGACCGGCTGCGGCAAGACGCTGCTGGCGCAGACGCTGGCGCGCATGCTGAACGTGCCGTTTGCGATCGCCGACGCGACCGCGCTCACCGAGGCGGGCTACGTCGGTGAGGACGTCGAGAACATCCTGCTGAAGTTGATCCAGGCGGCGGACTACGACGTCAAGAAGGCCGAGACCGGC
>DASZHU010000020.1:0-10671 GCA_035937605.1 Acidimicrobiales bacterium
CTCACTCTCGAAGGCGCACGAGGCGCATCCCGTGCAGCTCGACTTCCATGGCGAGATGCTCGAGGTCCGCTACCAACCGGGCGACTCCGACACCTGGCTCTTCGGTGGTAACTCGAACTGGCGCGGCCCCATCTGGTTCCCACTCAACTACCTGATGATCGAGTCGTTGCAGAAGTTCCACTACTACCTCGGCGACGACTTCAAGGTCGAGTACCCGACCGGCTCCGGCAACGAGCTCAACCTGTGGGAGGTCGCCACCGAGCTGTCGCACCGTCTGGTGAGCGTGTTCCTCCCCGACGCGGACGGCCGGCGCCCGGTCAACGGGGGCGTCGACCGCTTCGATCACGATCCACGGTGGAGCGAGCACGCGACGTTCTACGAGTTCTTCCACGGCGACACCGGAAAGGGGCTCGGCGCGTCGCACCAGACGGGGTGGACGGCGCTCGTCGCCAAGCTCATTCGTCAGTCGGGTGGTTGACGCTCCTACGCGGGAGTACCGGTGAACGCGTAAGAGATGTCGAAGGTGGCGCACGTGCCGCCGGCTGCGTTCGTCTCCTCCACTCCGCCCGGATGGACGAGGACGTACGACCCCGAGAAGCCGGTCACCTTGCCCTGAGCGTCGCGCCGCACGTCGAGTGACAGCTCCTGGTGCACCGCGTTCGTCGCGTTACAACCAGGCGCGTTCCGCGACGAATCGCGCGAACCGGTGAGGTGGTCGCCCGAGCCCGCCAATGGCAGACCGAGGTTGGCGAACGGCACCGCGCCGTTCGGGATGCTGTCGAGCAGGAACGAGCACGTCGTCTGGCAGTTGGCATCGACGGCGAGGCTGGTCGTGCTGCCGACAGCGGGAACCGAGCCAGTGAAGTGCGGGCCGGCCTTGGTGCTGACGACCTTGAACTGGAAGTCGAACTTGGCCCCGACCGCCGCGGCACCTCCCGCCGTGACCTTGTTGCTCCTGACGCTGTTCGCGACCGCGACCGCGGCGACGGCGATCACCACGATCGCGGCGGCACCGGCGGCGATGAGCACGCGGCGAGGGCCGCGCGCCTCGCGCCGCTTGTTGCGCCTGCTGTCGCGCGGCGTGCCTGCCCCGCTGCCGCTGCGGCGCGGCCGCCCCGGCAGCCGCTCGGCTGGCGCGATCGCACCCGGCGACGCGAGCTCGTCGAACAGCCCGGGCGTGCTTGTCTGCGCGGCGACGCGCAGCACCCGGCCCTGCGGCGCAGACCCGAGGAATGCGCCGATCGCGGCATCGAGCCGTCCCGCATCCAGGTCGTCGAGGAACTCGGCGAGCGACCCCCGCGGGATGCACGCGATCGCGTCACGGCGTCCGCGGAGTCGGAACGCGACGGCCTCCCAGGCGATCGACACGGGCTCCACGAGGTAACCGGGTCGGGCGCGCGGCGCCCGCGCGCGGCCGAAGGCGGTCTCGATGAAGGGACCGATAGGCTCCTGCACCGCGGGCTCCGCTTCGAGGGGGAGCGGGAGCGCGCCGTCGACCACGCGATCGACGACGAAGAGTTCGTCGCGTGCGAGCAGCGGCTCGACGATCCCCCGCGAGCGCTCCCACGCCTCGACGAGATGATCCTGCGCGGTGAGCGAGCGGCCGTCCCACGACAACGGCGTGCCGCGTCCGTGCTCGTAGAGGTCGACGCCGAACGCGCGACGGTCGACGTACCACCCGGCTCGGATGTTCGAGGGACGCACACGAGCTCTCACCGGGCGAGGTAGATGACGGCGCACGTCGCGGGATCGTGTCGCGGCGCCACAGGCCAGCCCACCGGCGGCTGCGAACGTGGCCGCGGCGCGCAGCTGCACGCCGTGGCAGTACTCACCCCCGATCTCGAGGCGTCCGCACCGCGGCCGCACCAGCAGCCCAGGTGAGGTGCGCCGGTCGAGGAGCAGCATCATGGCCGGCGCGAAATGACGGACGAACAAGCGGCCCGCACCGACGACGTCGTCGTCGTCGATCTCGAGATTCAGATGGGTCGAGTAGCCATCGAGCCGCAGCGAGCCGGGCAGGATCGAGGCGAGCGTTCGCCGCGCCACCACGGTGCGCCATTCGAGCTCTGAGGTGCAGTCGGGCTGGAGCAGGACCGGAGCCGTCGCCACCTCGGCTTCACGGCCGTCGGCGGTGACGAGCCCACCCCACCGCGTGCGGTACGCGTTCGGATCGGTCGGATCGAGGCGCGCGCCGTCGACCGCGAGGCCGTGCAGCAGGGTCGCGAAGTCGAGCTGGGTGTCACCGTCGAGGACGCGGTACTCGTGCTCGACGCCGATCACTGGTGAATCGTTGGATCCCCCGATGTCGAGGGGATGGCCCTCGACCAACCGGCGCATGCCTACGACGGTTCGTCGTCGTTTTCGCGATGGCCGCCGACGATGTCGAAGCCCGTGTCAACGACCTTGCCCTTCGCCTGGTCGGCCAGGTCGCTCAGGAGCCCGCCCCCACCCGCGCCCGCCTGCGAGGCCGATGGGGCGCCCGTGAGCGGCTGACCGCCCATTCCCATGGTCTGGTGCGGTGCCTGCGGGACGGGCGTGTGCCCACCGACCGGGCGAACGTCCGCGAGATTGCCCTTCTCACCCATGTGTCGCCCTCCCTGATCACTGTGCTGACGCGACGGTACTTCCGCGTTGCGCCACGCGCCGCGAACTCAGATGAAGCCGCGCCACCAAGGGTCAGACCCCCTCGACACGCACCTATCGCCGCGCCTGGGCCGCAATCAGCGTGCGCCGCGTGCCGAGCGCGGCCGCCGCAAGCAACGCGCCGAAGATCAGCAACAGCGCCGCGTCGTTGCCGGTACGAGCGAGCGGCGAGCCGGTCGTCGTCGTCGACGTCGGGCTACCGGGCGTGCCGGGGTTGCTCGACGTACCGGGTGCTGTGGTCGACGTCGTCGTCGTCGAGCTCTGTGTGGGCGTGAACGCCGCCACGCTGTTGGCTTGCGCCGCGGTCAGCGTGATCGGGCTCAGCAGCGCGGGGATGTTCGGCACGAGCGCGTCCGGGTTCAGACCCGTGACGGTCAGGTTGCACGACACCACTGAGCTGATCGCCGAGAGCACGCTGCCGACCGGGAGGGCGGGCAGCGACACCCCGGGGAGGCTGTTGCCGCCGACCGGGAGCTTGCTGAGCACGTCATTCAGCACCGAGCAGATGTCCGGAGGCGTGACGGTGGCGACGAGACCCGTGATGCCGGCAACGGCATTCACGTAGTTGCCGCTCTGCGACACGTCGGTGGCGCGCTTGAACAGGTCGACCTTCACGAGGTTGGCGAGCTGCGGGGAGATCGTGCCGAGCACCGAGTTGACCGTGCTCGTGACCTGACCGGCGAGCGCCTGCACCTGGTCGAGCGTCGCGTTCACGTCGATGCCGCCCAGGTCGATCCCACCGACCTTGACGTCACCGATCGACGCGAGCGTCGTCGCCGATGAGTTGGCGACGGTGTCCGCGGCGTTCGCGATCGAGCCGACCTGGATGCCCTCGACCCGCAGCAGGGGCTCGAGGTCGAGCGTGTTGGCCACCCCGTCGAGCACGTTCTTCAACTGTCCGAGCACGCTGTTCAGCGTCGCGATCGCGGCGTTCAACGCATTCGTCGCGGTCGTGAGCACGCCTTGCGCCGCGGTCACCGCGGCCTGCGCCGTGTTGAAGGCGGTCTGCGCCGCGGTCTGCGCTGCCTGCGCGGTAGCGAGGGCCGACTGTGCCTGCGTCACGGCGACGCACAGCGGGTCGTTCGGAAACACGTTGCACAGCACGCCGGACGCGGCGGACACCGCGCTGTTCAGGGCGGTGGTCGCGGAGCTGGCGGCCTGGTTGGCTGAGGTGAGGTTGCTCTGCGCCGTCGTCAGCGCTCCCTGCGCGGTGTCGACGCCGGTCTGCGCGGTGTTCACCGCGGACTGCGCCGTATTGACGGCCGTCTGCGCGGCGGTGATCGCCGGCGTGGTCAGTGCGTTGACGATGTCGCCGGCGCTACCGAAGTTCTGGCCGGTCAACGAGTTGAGCGTCGGCAGGAGGCCGAGCTGGTCGATGAGGCCCGCGAGCGTCGACAGCGGCAGCTTGTTGAGGTCGAGACCGACGAGCTGCAACACGGCCCGCAGGTCCAGCACCGTGATGCCGTCGATGGAAACCGACCGCGTCGAGTTCGACGTGCCGGGCCCGGCGATGCCGCCGAGCTGCACCTTGGCCGAGTCGATCTTCACGACACCGCCGAGCACGCCGAGGTTCGCGAGCGTCGAGTCGAGCGACGCCTGCGCGCCGTTCGTGTCGACCACCGACGTCAACGACGCAGGATTGATCGAGCCGCTCAGGATGGGGGCGGGCTGCGGCAGGGTCGCGAGATCGAGCAGCGCCGTGTCCTTGTGGTCCGCTGCACCAGTGCTCGTCGTCGACACCGACGGCACCGAGATGGCGTTCAACGCGGGAACCGCGCCCGACGCGACGGTCAGTGGCGACAGCGTCTCGGTCGCGGATGGCGTTCCGCTGGCGGGGTCGATCGACGCCACGCTCTGCTCCCCGACCAGCAGCAGCTTCAACAGGTTGCCCGCGTCGACCCCCGCGAGCGCGGTGGACCCACCGGCCGAGCCGACACCTTGCGGCGTCGAGGCGTTCGAGGGCACCGCGAGGAACGCCGCCCCGAGGCACACGATCAGACCGACAGACGCGACACGGCGCCACCCAAATCTCAGCATCCCAAACTCCTCAGCTCTGCCCTATCCGGACAGTGTTCGCGAGATCGCTGAGTCAGGCCATGGCCCGATGTGACGGTTTCTCTCGTCGAAGCGGACTAGTCAGACACGCTTCACATTTGGGTCCGACGCGCGAATGCGCTCAGACCGCAAGGAGATCGCGGGCGCCCGTGTCGCTCGAGGGATGCCGCAGCTTCGACATCGCTCGGGCCTCGATCTGACGGATGCGCTCCCGCGTCAGGTTGAAGTGCTCGCCGACCTCTTCGAGGGTGCGCGGCTCGCCGCGGTCGAGGCCGAAACGCAGCTTCAGGATCTCGCGCTCGCGCTCGTCGAGGGGTGCAAGGAGCCGGGCGATCTCGTCGGGCAGCAGCGCGGTGGCGGCCACCTCGAAGGGCGACTCCGCCGAGCGATCCTCCACGACGTCGCCGAGCTCGGCGTCGCCGTCTTCGCGCAGCGGCTCGGACAGCGAGAGGGGCTCGGCCGCGAAGCGCAACGCCTCGGTGACCTTGTCCTCGGGCATCTCGACTTCCGCCGACAGCTCGGCGAGCGTGGCGGGACGGCCGAGCTTCAACTCGAGCCGGGCACGGGCCTTCTGCAACCGTGCGAGCGTGTCGCCCGCGTGAACCGGCAACCGGATCGTGCGGCCGGTGTTGGCGATGCCCCGGGTGATGGCCTGGCGGATCCACCATGTGGCGTAGGTGGAGAACTTGAAACCCTTGCGCCAGTCGAACTTCTCGACGGCGTGCATGAGCCCGAGGTTGCCCTCCTGGATCAGGTCGAGCAGCGGCAGACCCGATGCCTGGTACTTCTTGGCGATCGAGACGACCAGGCGGAGGTTGGACTGCACGAAGGTGCGTTCGGCGTCCTCGCCGTCGCGGGCCTGGCGCCGCAGCTCACGCTTGCGGGCCGGAGTCAGGTCCTTGCCGCCGCGCTCGAGGGCGACCCGAGCCTCGTTGCCCCCTTCGATGGCCTGGGCCAGACGAACTTCGTCGTCTTTCGTGAGCAGCGGGTACTGCCCGATGTCCGTGAGGTAGAGGCGAACGAGATCCTCTTCGTCGCGCTCAACACGCTCTTTGGGCAACAGCCGTCTCCTGGCTCTGGGTATGGAATGAGGGGGACGTTCGCGGCGGAGCGACGGGCCCCGCCGAACTCGGTTCTCTCCGGCGAGCTGCCGGGAAAGTCCGATGCTTACGATACTGGCCTGGTCAAGACTGCCAACCTGCTGGATGTGACCGAAACGACGGGGACTCCGTCACCGCTTCTTCGGTCGGTCGGGGGTGCGGCTTGATGGTCGGATCGTCGGATTCTGCGGCTTTCTGCCGATCATGGTTCGCCCTGGCCGGGTGGATTCCTGCCGGAGTTAGGTTGAGACGGTGACCGAGCCGGCGCACCCCGTCGAGCTGACCATGGTCACGATGGTGTTCGACTCGGCTCGACCCGATGCGCTGCAGTCGATCCTCGCCAAGTACGTGGTGCTCAGCCGGGGTCAGCCGGGGTGTCGCAACATCGACCTCTGCGTGTCCGCGACGACGCCCTCACGCTTCGTGATCATCGAGAAATGGGACAGCCCCGAGGCTCAGCGAGCCCACTTCGACTCGGCCGAGATGGTCGACATGGCCCGGGCTTGCGAGGGCCTGCTCACCGCGCCTCCGTCGATCGACCTCCTGGAGGCGATCTCCGCCCACGACCTCATCTAACTCACCTCACCAGCAACTGTCGTGCATTGGCTCCCGCCACCGGGCATGCCGATGCACGAACGTCGAGGAGGTGGGTCAGACGGCCGCGCCGACCGCGCCGTCGGACAGCGCGGTGATGTCGGACCACGTGAGGCCGTCGGCCGTCCAGAGTCGATCGAACGCGGCGTCGGCGGCGTCGCTGAAGCCGTGACGGTTTCGGAAGTGGTACAGCCGGCGTTGCCGGTTGTCGTAGTGCTTGTACCCGAGGCGCACGAGCCGGCCAACGCTGTACGCGTCCCACGCCACGGATTGCGGCAACGACAGCTTGTCGTCGTCCGGCGGGTCACCGAACGCGGGGTCGCGTCGGTCGCGGACACGGAACAGCAGGCGCCCGAGCACGTCGGCGCTGCCGCTGCGCGACAGCTTGCGAGGGCGCTTCGGATCTTCGAGGGCGCCGCTCTCGGCCGCGATCACGACGGGGTCGAACGAGGTGATCGTCGCTCGCCCCAACGGGGTGGACTCGTCGACCTCGAGGCGAACGTCGAGGTCCGCGGGCAAGCCGATCGCGCTCGCGAGCTCGGAGACGATCGTCGCGATCTCGCCGGCGTCGTAGCTGACGAGGCTGAACTGCTCCGGGGTGACGGTGACTGTCACCCGGCGGCCTCGGCCACCAGCCGCTCCCGCATGCGCTCGGCGTCCGCCTTCGCTTCACGAGAGATCTCGGCCAAGTCGTTCATCTCGCCCTCGTCGAAGCCGGCCAACTCGCGGAACCGACGGGCGAGGCGGATCGGGCTGTCGTCGTCTTCGCCTCGGAACCCGCCGAGGGAGAACAGCTTGTCCACGACGCGCTGGAACTCGAGCGCTCGCTCACGACGATCAGGGTCTTTCTCCGTGAGGCGCCGCAGCCAGTCGCTGCCCATCTTCACGTGGGTCACCTCGTCGGCGAGCATCCAGTCCTCGCAGAACTCGAGCACCGGATCGCCCGCGACATCGCCGAATTCCTTCATCGTGTTGAAGACGTCGATGGCGAGGCCTTCGAGCGCGCGGTTGACGCCGGTGAGCCGCAGCACGGGGTCGGGGTTGCACGCGGCCTCGTAGAGGAAGGTCGACTCGGAGTACTCACCGAGCTCGGTTCCCATCCAGTCGGAGAGCTTCACCGAGATCTCGCAATGCCGGGCTTCATCCCAGCACTGCCGCGCCATGTCCAGCTTCAACGCGAAGGGCGTGTCGTCGGCGCCATCGCCGGTCTCGAAGTCCCAGCACGTGCGCCCCGCACCTTCGAGCGCCTGCACCTCGCCGACGAAGATGCCGTGCATCAGCGCGCGTGCGGCATCGGGCGCGTCGGCGCGGGCCGGCGTGAGCTTCATCGCGCCCCGGGGGTTCGATCTCGAACCCGGCGAGCGCGGATCCATGAACCGCTCCTCGGTCGTGAGGCGCACGAAACGCTCGTCGCGGGCGAGCAGATCGGCAGGGAAGATCTTTCTCATGCGCGCACCTCCTTGACGCGGGGGCTGCGCCCCCGGACCCCATCCCACACGGCTCGCTGGCGCTCGCCCGCGTGCGGCGCACGTCGTTCGCTTCGCTGACTCATGCGTGCACCTCCTGTGGCGCGTAGGCCGATCCGATTGTGCCAGGCCCGGCGATGCCGCCGGCGGCCAACATCAGCTTCTCGAGCTTCGATTGATGCGCCGACGCCCGGTCGACCTCCTCATCGGAGTCGATGAGCGACTGGATCAGCATCTCGCCGTCGCGCCAGTCGTCGAACTCGTCCTGCAACGCGAACTTCAGCGAGCGGATCGTCGGCGCGTCGGTGATCGTGCTCGTGTTGTTCAGGTGGTACGTGTACGCCGCGATCTTGTGCGGGATCAACACCCGGTACACGCCGACGAGCTTCTCGATCGTGCTCTCGGGGGCCTCGGGCTCGGTCATCGCGTCGATGAACGCCACGATCTCGTCGTTCGCGGGCTCGGTCAGTCGCTCGGGGTTCATCTCCCGCAGCTCGGGGAGCCGCTTGTGCCAGAGCTCCGCATGCCACGCGTGCTTGTAACAGTGGGTGCCGAGGCGCATCTTCACGTCGAGCTCGGGGACGGTGGCCACCCAGCCGCCGAGCGCCTCGAACAGCTTCATCTCGATCCACTTGTAGTTGCCGACCCGGCGCGCGGACTCCTCGACCGTGAACGCCCCCGGCAGCTCGCGGCGGTCCCACGGCGCGAACGGTGCACGTGGCTTCTTCGGATCGGCCATCAGTCCCCCTGTATCGATCGATGCAACTCGCTACTGCTCGCCGAAGGCCGCCGGTCGGGCGAGTTCCATCGACTTCACCGAGCAGGTTGGCGCGTACTTGACCCCCCGGTCAAGAAGTCGTCGAGCTCCTCCAGGGCGGGTCGGGGATCGGCCGCGTCGACGAGGATCGCGTGGAGCCCGGCGGCACGAGCACCGGCCACGTTGCCCGCGGCGTCATCGAGAAAGACCGACCGATCAGGCGCGATTCCGCCGAGCAGATCGAGCGCATGGAGGAAGATCGCGGGGTTGGGTTTGCGCATCCCGACCTCCGAGGAGTCCACGATCACCTCGAACAGCTCCTCGACCGGCACGAGCTCGCGCCACTGCCGCGAGGCCTCCTTCACGTTGTTGGTGACGAGCCCGGTGCGGTAGCCGTCCGCCCGCAGCCGGCGCACCCGTTCGACGACGATGTCGTGGATCTCGAGGCGACTCATCATGTCCGCGAGCGATCCGAAGTCGAGTTGCACGTTGGCGGCGGACGCTCGCGTGAAGAGGTCGGCGCCGTACTGCGCCGCGGAGATCTCCCCCCGCTCGAACCGGTGCCACGCGTGATCGGTGTCCTGGTCGTAGGGGCCGAGCATTAGATCGAGCACGACCTGGCCGTCGACGCCCGAGTCGGCGCCGAGCGCCGCCATGTGCGCGAACGGCGACGTCGTCAGCACACCGTTGAAGTCGAACAGCACGGCCTCGATCACGAGGCTCGATTGTTGTCGCGCTACGCGCAGTCGAGACAGCCCGAGGCGGGGTACGCGGGACCGGGATCGTAGGCGGGGTCGCCGCCGCCCGGTGGGTTGTCGCTCACCGCGATCGGGTTCTTCGCGTTGCCGAACACGTGCGGGTCGTCCGACGGCCACTGGCCGAGCTGGTAGCGCTGCCCGCTGTCGGACTTCATCATCATGCCGGTGCCGAACTCGCTGCGCTCGTCGTTGCCTTGCGCGGTGATGTCGTAATAGACCTCGGCGAAGTCCTTGATGTCCGTCGGCGATTGCGGCGTGATGTAGACGTACGGGTGCGCGGCGGTGCCCCCGCCCTCCGGCGTGGCCGGATACGCGTACAAGCCGTTGCGGAACGTGTCGTACGTGAGCGTCGGTCCGGCCATGTGGATGCCACGGAACAGCGTCGTGATCCGCGCGACATAGATCTCGATCAGCACCCCCTCGGAACCGTCGGCGTCACTGCGACGCGCATCGTGGTACTCGCGGTAGCCGCCGCCGTTCTTGCGATCGACCCACGTGACCCACAGAGGCGTCATGCCGAACGCGTGACGCCACTGGTTCTGGTCGTACAAGCGCCCGGCAGTCGTCGTGTCGGAGAGCCCGGTACCGGTCACGAACCACTCCGGGAAGTAGTTCTGGCGCGTCGCCTCCGGCGTGATGAGGATCGGTGACAGCGGATCGACGATCGGGACGATCGTCGTGACGCCCGCCGCCTTCAGCTGGGCGATCATGTTGCTGACCTCGGTCTGGTTCTTACCGGGGTCGTACAGGTAGCTCACGTGGGCCGCGAACGTGACCCCATACTGCGCGAACGCGCTGTCGCACGCGTTGCGCAGGCGCTCACCCTCCGGGTCGACGACGCCGAGCGCACCGTTGAGATAGAGAAGGCCGAACACGCGTGTCTTGTTCTTGAAGCCTTGCACCGGGTTGAGCTCGTCGCCGGCGTAGATCGCCTTCTTGCCGGCCAAGCGCTTGCCCACGTACTCGGCGGCGAAGTTGCAGTAGTCGGTGCCGGTCGGCAGCCCCGTGGCCATCACGTCGGGGTTCTCTTGGTAGAACTGCTGCGAAAGCGAGGTCGTGCACAGACACATGACGCCGCGCGCCGACAACTCACGCGCGAGCACCGTGGGCATGGCGCCGGCGGGGTTGCCCTCGATGACCGCGAACGGATGCTTGTCGGCCATCTGCGCGGCGTCGGCGATCATCGCCTCCTGGTTCGACGACGGCGCGCTCGCCTGGAAGTCCTCGAACACGACCTCGCGCCCGTACGTCTCGTAGTGATGGTTCGAGTACGAGAACAGAGCCTGGTAGGCCCGCTG
>DASZHU010000021.1:0-6833 GCA_035937605.1 Acidimicrobiales bacterium
GCGCTGCGCACGCAACAGATCATCGCCCATGAGACCGGAGTGGCCAACGTCGCCGACCCCCTCGGCGGCTCGTGGTTGGTGGAACAGCTGACCGACGCCATGGAGGCGGCGGCCGAGGCGATCTTCACGCACCTCGACGAGCTCGGATCGGGCTCGATCCTCGACGGCGTGTACGCGGGTGTCGAGAACGGCTACTTCCAATCGGCGATCGCGGATGCCGCGTACGAGTTCGAGCGTCAGGTCAACAGCGGTCGTCGCGTCGTCGTGGGCGTGAACCGGTTCACCGACGGCAACGACGACGGCGATCTCGACATCCTCCAGATCACCGCCGAGCAGGAACGTCAGCAGGTGAAGCGACTGCAGGCGGTTCGCGCCGATCGCAACGATCTCGACGTCGCGGCGGCGCTCGATCGCATCCGCACCGAGGCCGCCGACCCGCAGCGCAACCTCGTGCCAGCGCTGATCGACGCCGTCGAGGTCTACGCGACGGAAGGCGAGATCATGGACGCGATGGCAGACGTGTTCGGCCGCTACGTCGAGAACCCCGTTCTCTGATGGCGGCTCGCGTCTCCGCGGCCATGTGCGCATACGGCCGCACACTCGCCGAGCCGCGCGTGTCACCCGACGGCAGCCGGGTCGCGTTCCTCGCCAACGTCGCGGGCCGCGGTCAACTCGTCCTGGTCGAGGCGGGCGGTGGCCCGGAGCTCGTCGTCACCAATGCGCCGCCGCCGCGACCTGCCGCGGCGTACGGCGGCGGCGCCTTCGACTGGACGCCCGATGGCGACGCGCTGGTGTACGCAGCCACCGACGGCGGGCTGTGGCTCGTGGCGAGCACCGGGGGCGTGCCCCGGCCGATCGTGGGTCGCCAGCCCGACGGCGCGGTGGCCGCCCCGGCCGTGAGCCCCGACGGGACGGAGGTCGCGTTCGTCGTCGACCAGCACCACGTCGGCGTGGCCTCCCTCGACGCTGACCAGTGGCCAGTGCGGCTGTCGACCGAAGCGGACTTCTGCTTCGACCCGGTGTGGTCGCCGTCCGGCGACGCCGTCGTGTGGCACGAGTGGGACGTCCCCGACATGCCGTGGGACGCCGGCCGGATCGTCCGGCGCGCCGCCGACGCCGGCGAACCGCCAGAGACGGTCGCGGGCGGACCGGGCATCAGCGTGCAGCAACCGCGCTTCGCACCCGACGGCCGGCTTGCGTACCTGTCGGACGAATCGGGCTGGCTCAACGTCTGGATCGGCGACAAGCCTCTCGTCGTCGACGACGACGTCGAGCACGGCGACCCGTCGTGGGGCCTCGGGCAGCGGTCGTACGCATGGTCGCCCGACGGAGGGCGCATCGCGTTCTGCCGCAATGAGCAGGGGTTCGGCGCGCTGTACATCGCCGACCTCGCGTCCGGCGAGGTGCGGCAGCGCGCGCGGGGGGTGCACGGCGGTCTGTCGTGGCGGGGGTCGCATCTCGCGGCCGTCCGGTCGGGGGCGCGCACGCCCACCCAAGTGGTGGTGTACGACGAGCACGAGCACCGCACGACGTTGAGCCGCGGGCCGGTCGCGGGGTTCGAGGCACTCGCGCTCGCCGAGCCCGAGCTCGTCGAGTGGGACGGCGACGACGGCGCCACGGTCTACGGCCGGCTGTACCGACCGAGCGCGCCCTCCGCCACCGGTCAGGACCCGCCGCCGCTCATCATGTGGATCCACGGCGGCCCCACGAGCCAGACCCAGGTCACATGGAACAACCGACTGCCCTTCTTCCTCGAGCGGGGCTACGCGGTGCTGTTCCCCGATCACCGGGGCTCGACCGGCTACGGGCGTGCGTACACGCAGTCGATGGTCGGGCGGTGGGGCGATCTCGACGTGAGCGACTGCGCGGCCGGTCTGCGCGCGGCGGCCTCGAACGGTTGGGGCGATGTCGCGCGCATGGTGCCGATGGGCGGCTCGGCGGGCGGCTTCACCGTGTTGAACCTCCTGGCGCACCATCCGGATCTCTGCGCCGCGGGTATCGACCTCTTCGGCGTGGCCGACCTGCTCGACCTCGACGAGACGACGCATCGGTTCGAAAAGCACTATCTGAACTCGATCGTCGGTCCACTGCCCTCCACCGCCGAGCGCTACCGCGACCGGTCACCCGTGAACGTCGCCGACCGCATCACGTCGCCACTCCTGATCCTCCAGGGCGACGCCGACGAGGTGGTTCCGATCGCGCAGTCTCGTTCGATCGCGCGGCGGATGGAGGCGCTCGGTCGCGTCGTCGAGCTGCGCGAGTACGAGGGAGAGGGTCACGGCTGGCTCAAGCCCGAGACGATGATCGACGAGCTCGAGCGCATCGAATCGTTCCTCCGGCGCCATGTCCTACGGTGGCGCCCGTGACGTGCCGATGAGCGTTTCCACCCGCTGGTGCCTGCTGTGCGGCTCGGAGTATGTCGTGGGCGTGCTCGAATGCGCCGACTGCCTCGTCCCGCTTTCCGACCGTCAGCCGTTGAAGCTCGAGGAGCTCGGGGGCGACGACGACGAGCAGGTGGCATACGACTTCGACGAGCTCGAGCCCCGGGGGCGGCTCGTGATCGACGAGCTCTTCTGGCGCAACGGCATCGCGCACGCGTGGGACGAGACGTCGCTCGTGGTGCGCGTCGACGACGAGGCGGAGTCGGACCGGCTGATCGACGAGGCGGACCGCGACGCGTTCCTCGACAGCGACGTCGAGCAGGTCTCGTACGAGCTCGCGGACTGGGACGACGATCGGCGCGGCCAGCTCACCGAGACGTTGACGGCGGCGGGCATCGAGCACGCATGGGACGAGCACGGCGAGCTCGTCGTGCTCGAGGAAGACGAAGACCGGGTCGAGGCGATCGTCGACGCGATCGAGTTCCCCGACCAGCTCGCGGTCGACGACGACGCCGAGCTCGCCGCCGAGGAGGCGCTCGCCGCGGACGGCCTCGACCCCCAAGATGTGCTGTCCGATCTGTTCGTGGCCGCGGATCGGTTGATGCACGATCCTCTCGATCACGAGGGTGTGCTCTCGCTCGTCGATGCCTCCCGACTCGCGGAGACGCTTCCGCTTCCGTACGGGTTCGCGCCGGCGGTGTGGAACGACCTCGTCGCGCAAGCTCGCGGTTTGAGAGATCTGCTGGAGGAGAGCGGCGACGTCGACGACGAGAAGATCATCGACCAGGCGACGAGCCTGCGCGGCGCGTTGCGGAACTTCGTCTAGACGCCCGATGATCCTCGCCGAGCTCGAGGTGTTCCACAGCCGGAACTACTCGCCGACGCGCCGGCTCGCGCTCGGCTACCGCGACCTTCCGCTCGATCCGCCACCCGGATTCGGCCCGATCCTCCTCGGCGGCATCGTCGCCGTCGGCGCGGAGGAGCTCGACGTCGAGGACACCGATGCGCTCGGTGCGCTCATGGCTCAGCTCGAGACCGGGCAGCGGGTCGTGCAGCCGCGCCTGCGCAACCGCTACCAGACCGACAAGCACGGCCTGGCGCGGACGGTCGGCCGGCTCGTCGGTGGCGGCGAGCAGCTCGAGTTCGACTTCGACGGAAGCGGATCTCCTCTGCAGATGACGCTCGCCGCGATCTATGCCGCGGGGCACTTCCCGTTGCGCGTCCGACCGCGGGTGTTCGACGTGGTGCGCAAGGGGCTGCAGTGGCGCGGGCCGATCGGTCCCTCGTTGATCACGCACCTGTCGGGGCGCCACGGCGCACCCAGCTGGTCGGCGGCCGCCTACCTCGATCCCAACCAGTGGGCGCTCGATCTGCTCGGGCTCACCGGTCGTTCGGCGTCGCCGTCGAAGCGCGAGATCCAGCGCACGTTTCGCAGGCTCGTGCGTGACGCGCATCCCGATCACGGCGCCGAGTCGACGGGCGCCGCGCAACGCATTGCCGAGCTCACCGAAGCGCGCCGGATCCTGCTCGGATGAGCGAGCAGCGCGAATGAAGCCGGGCGCGCTCCTGCTGACGCCGGGCGCCGGGAGCGATCGGAACCATCGAGCCCTCGTCGCCATCGAGGCGGCGGTGGCGCCGATGCCGACGGCGCGTATCGACTTTCCCTACCGCAAGGCCGGGCGTCGCGCCCCGGACCGCGCACCGGTGCTCATCGCCTGCATCCGCGAGGAAGCCGCCGTTCTCGTCGCCGAGAGCCGGACGCGCCCGGCAGCGCTCGCGCTCGGTGGGCGATCGATGGGTGGACGCATGTGCTCGATGGCGATCGCCGAGGGACTTCCTGCCGCGGCCCTCGTGCTCATCAGCTATCCATTGCATCCGCCGGGCAAACCAGACGCGCTGCGTGTCGATCACTTCCCGGCGATCGACGTGCCGTGCCTCTTCGTGAGCGGCACCAAGGATCCGTTCGGCGCGCCGAAGGAGCTCGAACGCCACACGAAGAAGATCGTGGGTGACGTGACCCACGCGTGGATCGACGGCGGTGGCCACGACTTCAAGCGGCACGACGACGAGGTCGCCGAGACGGTGGCGCACTGGCTACGGGGACTGCCCGCGCGCAGGTCACGATAGAGCGAGATGGACCGCATCCTCGTTCGCCGCTCCGGACCGCTCGCCGGCACCGTCTCGATCGGTGGCGCGAAGAACTCGGTGCTCAAGTTGATGGCAGCCACCGCGCTGGCCGACGGCCACTATGTCCTCAACAACGTGCCCGACATCCTCGACGTGGAGTGCATGAGCGACCTTCTGCGCTCGATGGGGATGTCCGTCGAACGCCAGGCCGATCACGTTCTCACGATCGATCGCCCGGCCGACATCGTTCCGGAAGCGCCGTACGAGCTCGTCGAGCGGATGCGGGCATCGATCGTGGTGTTGGGCCCGTTGCTGGCACGCTTCGGTCGAGCGCGCGTTGCGCTGCCCGGCGGTGACGACTTCGGTCCGCGCCCGATCGACATGCACCTCAAGGGGCTCGAGCAGCTCGGCGCCACGTTCGAGTTCGCGCACGGCTACATCGATGGGCACGCCGACGTGCTCACCGGCGCGAACATCCTCCTCGAGTACCCGAGCGTGGGTGCGACGGAGAACGCGCTCATGGCGGCAGTGCTCGCCAAGGGAACGACGGTCATCGACAACGCGGCGCGTGAACCCGAGATCGCCGATCTGGCGTCGTTCCTCAACCGCATGGGCGCGCGAGTGCTCGGAGCCGGTTCGTCGACCGTGCGCATCGAGGGCGTTGAGCAACTGAACGCGGTCGAGCACACGGTGATACCCGACCGCGTCGAGGCGGCGACGTTCCTCGCGGCGCTCGGCGTCGCCGGTGGCGAGTTGACACTGGAAGGTGCGCGCGCCGAGCACATGGACATGTACATCGACAAGGTCGCGGAGATGGGCATGCGGGTGTCGCCCACGGCCGAAGGGCTGTGGGCGATGGCGCCGCAGCGGCTGCGGGCCGTCGACGTGGCCACATTGCCCTACCCCGGCATTGCCACCGACTACAAGCCGCTGTTCGTCACGCTGCTCGCGTTGGCCGACGGCGTCGGCATCGTGACCGAGAACATCTTCAGCGGACGATTCCGCTACGTCGACGAGCTCGTGCGCATGGGCGCGGACGTTCGCACCGACGCGCACCACGTCGTCGTGCGCGGCAAGCTCCAGCTCTCCGGAGCGCCGGTCCGAGCCCCCGACATCCGGGCCGGTGCCGCACTCGTCATCGCCGGTCTCGGCGCGGAGGGCCAGACCGAGGTGCACGGGGCCGAGCACATCGACCGCGGCTACGAGCAGTTCGTGGCCAAGCTCGCCGCGGTCGGCGCCGACGTCACCCGCGACTAGCGCGGTCAGTCGAACTCCGAGTCGGTGTCGTCCGTGTCCTCGTCGTCGAGCTGCGCTTGGGCCTTGCGGTTCGCCACATAGAGCAGGAACGCGAACAGACCGAGCGGGAGGGCGACGAACAGCATCTCGTCCCACCCGCCCTGGTGCGCGAAGACCACTGTCGTCAGGTTCCCAGCAACAGGGCCACTGCGCCAACCGCGGCGAGGATCAACGCCGCGGCGAGTGGATACGTTGCCCGCACAGCGGCCCGGCCGCGGAACGTCGTGAACGCCACCCGGTGCACGACGAGTGCGCTCGCCACACAGCCCGCGAGCAGAACCGCGACCTGGAGGAGCCCAGTCTGCAGGGGTGTCAGCCATCGGTAGTCGACGACGTTGTCGATCGTGTGAAAGAGGTCCCAGCCCTCGCCCAGGGGGTCAGACAGCAGCGCAATGAAGTTCTGGAGGTCGACGAGGAACGCGCTCAGGTAGTGCGCGACAGACCACGCCAACCCGAGTGGGACGAGCATCGGCGCGAAGCGCTCCGTCACCTCACGGGTAGCGCGCTCGGTGAAGCGGCCGGCGATCCAGCACGCGCCGACGAACAGGACGCTCACCGCCACGACCGACCACAGGAGCCCGACCGTGTTGATCACGCGCTCGTTCCAACCTCGCGACGTGCCGAGCACGTTGATCCACCAGTTGGTCTGGCTCACCGCGTCGAAGAGGATGGCGCCGAGGTACACACTCAGCAGGGCGACCGTGCCTGACGAGGCCGGCCGTTCGCGCCGGCGGGCCAGCAACCCGAACAGCGCGCCGAATCCTTCACCCTCCTTCACCCACGCCCGTCCCCACCGAGCCATCCCCGCGACAACGGCCACTGTGTACGCGGCGAGGAACCATCCGAGCTCGTGCGGCGAGGGTGGGTAGAACTCGGGGTACGCGAACACGAACCACACGAACGCGAACAGGAGCGCGGCCGCGGTCCAGTGTGGATCGACGGTCTCGGTCTCGGGCGCGGTTCCGGAGTCGTCATTCCGGTAGACGCGCCCGATGGTGTCGAACGGATCCGCCCACCAGTACACGTCGC
>DASZHU010000022.1:0-15440 GCA_035937605.1 Acidimicrobiales bacterium
CGATGCACGACGGTCTACTCGTAGTAGCGGTAGACGACCTGGGCGACGCAGCTCGGCTTGGGTGCGCCCTCGACTTCGATCGTCGCGGTGATCGTGGCTTGCACGCCGCCCGCGACGTCTTGCACCGACTCGATCGCCGCACCGCACCGCACCTTCGAACCGACGGGAACCGGCGACGGGAAACGGACCTTCTCGCACCCGTAGTTCACACCCATGCTGATGCCGTCGACCTGCAGGATGGTCGGGAGGAAGAACGGGATGAGTGCGAGCGTCAGGTAGCCGTGGGCGATCGGCCCTCCGAACGGCCCCTTCTTCGCCCGTTCGGGATCGACGTGGATCCACTGGTGGTCGCCCGTCGCGTCGGCGAACAGATTCACCTGTTCCTGCGTGACCTCGTGCCAATCGCTGTTGCCGATGTGCTGGCCGACGAGCCCCTTGAGGCCTTGGACGCCCTTGACGATGCGGGGTTCTGCCGTCACTTGAACCAGATCCTCTCGTATTCACGGGATTGCGGATGCAGCAGCAGCACCACGAGCGCGACCTCGAACATCAGGCTGATGAGGTCGGTGCTGAACACGTAGTTGAGGCCGTCGTACGCGACGCGGAAGATGAACGGGAAGAGCGCGACGAGCAGCCCGAGCCCGTAGCCCCACTTCCGTTCGTTGGCGATGCCGTAGCCTGCGCCGATCCCGCCGGCGATGAGCGCGAGGCCGAGCGGGCTGAGGAACGCTCCGAAGAGCAGGAGCAGGACGGCTTGGGCGTACAGCAGGAAGACGGCGATCTGGAGCGTCTGAGGCTGCGATGGATCCACCCATCGGCGCGTCTGCATGGCTGACAGCATTGCAGGTGTGGTGCTCGCTGCCGGTGCCGGCGTGCGGCTGCGGCCACTCACTCGGTTGCGGCCGAAGGTGCTGTGCCCGGTCGGCGATCGCGCCCTCGTGGACCACGCGCTCGATCGTTTCGCCGGGGTCACGGCCTCGATTGCCGTGAACGTGCACCACCATCGGGACATGCTCGAGTCGCACCTCGCGGGGCGTGTCCACCTGTCGATCGAAGAGCCCGTGGCGCTCGGCACCGCGGGCGCACTCGGTCGTCTACGGGAGTGGATCGACGGCCGGCCCGTGATCGCGCTGAACGGCGACACCTACTGCCCTGCGACGGTGCAGCCCTTGCTCGATGGTTGGGACGGCACGCGCCTGCGCGTGTTCGTCGTGGGTGCGGGTCCGCTGCGCGCGGGAAGCGTCGTGGCCGGCTCGCTGCTGCCGTGGTCCGAGGTGGTGACGTTCGCGCCCGAGCCGACCGGCCTCTACGAGCGGTCGTGGGGCCGCGCCGCGCAGGACGGTCGGCTCGAGGTGGTGCCGCTGCCCGCCGACGCGATGTGCATCGACTGCGGGTCGCCCGCCGACTATCTCGCCGCGAACCTCGCGTGGTCCGGTGGCGAGTCAGTCATCGGCCGTGGTGCGCTGGTGGAGGGAACACTCGATCAGTCGGTCGTGTGGCCAGGCGCTCCGGTACGCGCCGGCGAGCACCTCGTTCACGCGATCCGGGCGAACGACCGCGTCACCGTCCTCGTCCGCTGACCCTATGTATGGGATTTGCGGATGGGGACGCTGGCGCGCAGTTGTCCGCAGGCGGCGTCGATGTCCGTGCCCCGGTTGCGCCGGACGGTGGCGTTGACGCCGAGCTCGACGAGGCGATCTCGGAACGCCCGTATGCCCTCCGGAGAGGTTCCCCGCGTCGGCCATCCCGGCGTCGAGTTCAGTGGGATCAGGTTGACGTGGGCGCGCAACGGCCGGGCGTAGGCGGCGAGCTCCGCGGCGTCGCGCCGGCGGTCGTTCACCCCGTCGATGAGCGCCCACTCGAACGACAGCCGGCGGTTCTTGGCCGCGAGGTAGGCCCGGCATGCGCCCGCCAGCCGGGCCAGTGGGTAGCGCCGGTTGATGGGCACGAGCTCGCTGCGAAGCTCGTCGTTCGCGGCATGCAACGAGACCGCGAGGTTCACGGGCAGCGTCTCGGTCGCGAGGCGCTCGATGCCCGGGACGATGCCGATCGTCGAGACCGTGAGGTGCCGGGCGGAGATGCCGACATCGGCCTGCAGCCGCTCGATCGCCGGCCACAGGTTGTCGTAGTTCGCGAGAGGCTCGCCCATGCCCATGAAGACCACGTTCGAGACCCGGGTGCCACCGTCGCTGACGAGACGGCGCGAGGCGCGGATCACCTGCTCGACGATCTCGCCACGCGACAGATGCCGATCGAATCCGGCTTGTCCCGTCGCGCAGAACCCGCACCCCATCGCGCAACCCGCCTGCGTGCTCACGCACACCGTGACGCGGTCGCGGTAGCGCATCAGCACGCTCTCGATCGTCCGCCCATCGTGCAGCTGCCAGAGCTGCTTGACCGTCTCGCCCCGGTCGCTGACCCGCTCCGTGACGAGCTCGAGCGCGACGGGAAGCGCGTCCGCGAGTCGAGCGCGCAACGTCTTCGGGAGCTCGGTCATCTCCTCGATGTCGAGCTGGCGGCGGTGGAGCCCGTCCCACACCTGGCGCATTCGGTACGACGGCTCACCTGCGAGAAGGGCGCCTAACGCGGCCGGATCGGCGTCGTACCTGGTCGTCACTGCTCGTAGGCTACGGACAATGTCGGACGCCAGCGCCAGGGTCGCGCGCCGCAACCGTGATGCGTCGCAGATCGCGCCGCGTCCCGAGCACCATCACCGCGACATCGATCGCGGCACGGCGCGCGCGGCCGTGTTCGGAGTCAGCGACGGGCTCGTGTCCAACGTGTCGCTCATCCTCGGCGTCGCGGGCGCGAACCCGGGCGCCGGTTTCGTTCGTCTCGCCGGTCTCGCGGGGCTCATCGCCGGAGCCGTGTCGATGTCGGCCGGCGAGTACATCTCGATGAAGGCGCAGACCGAGCTCTTCGAGCGCGAGCTCGAGCTCGAGCGGCGCGAGCTCCATCGCAACCCGCACGTCGAGACCGTGGAGCTCACGCAGATCTATCAATCGCGTGGCGTCGACCCCGACCGGGCTCGCGAGCTGGCGCAGCAGATGATGGCCGACCCCGAGACCGCGCTGCAGACCCACGCCCGCGAGGAGCTCGGCATCGATCCGGCCAAGCTCGGCTCGCCAACCGGCGCGGCGATCTCGTCGTTCTTCGCGTTCGCCATCGGCGCGCTCGTGCCGCTGCTCCCGTGGTTCTTCGGATCGGGCACGGCCGCCGTCGTGGTGTCGATCGCGCTCGGCGTCGTCGCCAGCGCGGTGGTCGGCACGCTGCTCGCGCGGTTCACGGGGCGTCGGATCCTGTTCTCTGCGGGACGCCAGGTCGCGATCGCGGTGTTCGCGGCCGGTGTGACGTTCCTCGTCGGCCACCTGGTCGGCGTCGGCGTGTCCTAACTTGCCCGCGGCGCGATCGATCCCGCGAAGCTGCGATCGAGATGATCGACCGTGAAGCCGAGACGCGCGTACATCGTCGTTGCCGCCGAGTTCTCGCCGTCGACGTACAGCATGCCGTGCTCGATGCCGCGCATCCGGTGCAGCCAATCGAGCCCCACGAGCGTGAGCGCGCGGCCGAGGCCCCGGCCCTGGAGGTCGGGATCGACGCCGATCACGTAGATCTCGCCGAGCGGCGGAGTCGGGTCGTCGTGCACCTTCGTCCACACGAACGCGGCGAGCCGTCCGGTTTCCGCGTCGTGGTGCAGCAGGAAACCCTCCCGGTCGAACCACGGCTCGGCTTCGCGCTCCGTGACGTCGGCCACCGACCAGCCGCCCTGTTCCGGGTGCGACGCGAAGGCACGGTTGTTCACCGCGACCCAGTCCGCTTCGTCGCGACCGACCACGAACGGCCGCACGGCGAGAGTGGGCACGAGCTCCCCAACGGGCAGCGGCCGGCGGAGCTGCAACAGGTCTCGCTCCGCGGTGAGTGCGTGGCGCGCCGCCGCCGCTTCGTCGGCCGCGGTCGGATCGGTCACGAACCAGCGGACCGGGCCGCCGCCGCGCGCCGCGATCTCCTCGAGCGAGGCGTCGAGCATCGTCGGCTCTGCGTACACGACCCAGGTTCGTGGCGTGCGCTTGATCGAGGGCGCGATGGCCACGAAGTGCGACGGTAGCGTGCGCGGGCTGTGACGAGACCGAGGTCGCCGAAGGGCCGAGCCAGGGAAACGATGCGGCTCCTCGAGCAGGAGTACCCGGGCTCCGCGCGCGAGCTGTGCGCACTCGAACACCACAACCCCTTCGAGCTGCTGTGCGCCACGATCCTCTCCGCGCAGACCACGGACGAACGCGTCAACCTCGTGACCCCTGCGCTGTTCGCGCGCTACCCGACCGCGGCCGCGCTCGCCGCCGCCGACCCGGCCGACGTCGAGACGATCGTGCAGTCGACGGGCTTCTACCGCAACAAGACGAAGAGCCTCATCGGCATGGCGAACGGTCTCGTCGAGCGATTCGACGGCGAGGTGCCGGCGGCCATCGAAGATCTCGTGACGCTGCCCGGTGTCGGGCGCAAGACCGCGAACGTCGTTCGCAGCGTGGCGATGAACGGGCCCGGGCTGCCCGTGGACACGCACGTCGGGCGCCTGTCGCTTCGACTCGGGCTCACGACCGAGACCGATCCGGTGAAGGTCGAGCACGAGCTGAACACCATGGTGCCGCCCGCGGAACGAGGAACCTTCAGCCTCCGTCTCATCCTCCACGGGCGACGGGTCTGCGACGCACGCAAGCCGCGTTGCCATGAGTGCCTGCTCGCGTCGTTTTGTCCGTCGGCGGGTGTCGCCGGACGGGCAGTTCGGTGATGTCTTTTTCCAAGGCCCGCGGTATGTTTGAGATCGACCAGGTTCCCGCCACCTGGTTCCCGCGACATCGGGATCCGCCGCCTGGTGTCGCCCGCGAAGGCTCCCGTTCTCGGGAGCCTTCGCCCGTTACGGATCAATATCAGCGACTTCGCACGATGCGCTCGAGTCGTCGAGCCGCCTGCTGGAGCGTGCGCTCGATCTCGTACAGCTCACCGGCAACCTGCTCCTCGGCGCTGCCCGCGTAGGTCTCCGCGAGCTCCGTGACGCGCCTGGTGAGCTCGTCGAGCGCGGTACCGACCGAGGTGAGCTGCGCGTGATCGTGGTCCATGAGGCGGTGTTTCCCCTTCTGAGGCACCAGCCGTCGGACAGTACCGTGGCGCGGTGCTCACGCGGCTCGACCTCCGGGGTGTTGGCGACCTCGCAGCGGCATTGCCCCGACCTGCGGTCGCCGGCGATGGAGCCCTCGTGGACGCAGTCCGGGCGATCCTCGCCGACGTTCGCGCCCGCGGTGACGACGCGGTCCGAGAACTGACGAAACGATTCGACCACGTCGAGATCAACGACCTCGCGGTGCCCGACGCCGACTGCAAGCGGGCGCTCGAGACCATCACGCCCGCGCGGCGCGAGGCGCTCGAACTGGCCGCGGCGAACGTTCGGGACTTCGCCGCGGCGGAGGCCGCCACCGACCTGTGGTACGAACGCAACGGGCTCGTCGTACGCACGCTACGGCGGCCGGTCGACCGGGCCGGGTGCTATGTCCCCGGCGGGCTGGCGGTGTATCCGTCGACCGTCCTGATGACCGCAGTGCCCGCGCGGGTCGCCGGCGTGGGCGAGGTCGTGCTGTGTGTACCGCCTGATCGAACGGGCAACGTCCCGGACGTCGTGCTGGCCGCGGCCGCAGTCGCGGAGGTCGACACGGTCTACCGCGTCGGTGGCGCACAGGCGATCGCGGCGATGGCCTACGGCACGCAATCCATCCCTGCTGTCGACGTCATCGTCGGCCCCGGGAGCCTGCACGTCGCCGTTGCGAAGAGAGAAGTCGCGGGAGAGGGGCGCGTCGGCATTCCCGCCGCCTTCGCCGGCCCGTCGGAAGTGGTCGTCGTCGCGGACGAATCGACCGCGCCTGACCTCGCCGCCATCGACATCATCGTGCAGGCCGAGCACGGGCCCGATGGTCTGGCGTGGCTCATCACCTGGTCGGAACCGGCCGCCGACGCGATCTGCGACGCCGTCGATGGGCTCGCACGCGACGCGCCGAGACGGGCCGAGATCGAGGCGACCCTCGACTCGAGCGGTCACTGCGTGCTGGTCGACGGGCCCGAGCAGGCGATTGCCGTCGCGAATCTGATCGCGCCCGAGCACCTGGAACTGCTCAACGACGACCCAGAGTCGCTCGTACCACTCGTGCGGCACGCCGGCGCGGTCTTCTGCGGGCCACTCGCTCCAGCCTCCATCGGCGACTACATCGCCGGACCGTCGCATGTGCTGCCGACCAACGGTTCGGCGCGCTACGCCGGCGCACTGACCGTCGACGACTTCACGAAGCCGCTCCATGTGATCGATGTCGACCGCACCGCGTTCGATCGCCTCGGCCCCGCCGTGATCGAGCTCGCCACCGCGGAGGGGCTGTCGGCCCACGCCGATTCGATCAGACTGCGCCGACGATGATCAACCCCCGCGACGACGTGACCCTGATGGAGGGCTATCACTCGCCTCAGGTCGACGTGAAGGTCCGTCTGAACACGAACGAAGCTCCCGAGCCGCCGCCGGCCGAGTTCACCGAGCGCCTCGCGCAGGAGCTGCAGAGCGTCGAGTGGCACCGCTATCCGGATCGCGCCGCCACTGAGTTGCGCGTCGCGATCGCGGAGCTGCACGGGGTCGACGCCCGCCAGGTGTTCGCGGCCAACGGGTCCAACGAGGTGCTGCAGACCTTGTGCCTCACCTACGGCGGCCCGGGGCGCACGGCGGCGATGTTCGAGCCGACCTACGCGCTGCACAGCCACATCGCGCGGATCACCGGTACCGAGGTCGCCGTCGGCGACCGGACCGACCGCTTCGAGCTCGATCTCGACGAGGTCCGGCGGGTGCTCGACGCGCACCGGCCCGAGATCACGTTCCTGTGCTCGCCCAACAACCCCACCGGTCTCGTCGATACCGAAGCCACCGTGCGCGCGGTGCTCGAGCTCGCGCCGGGGCTCGTGGTCGTCGACGAGGCGTACGGTCAGTTCGCGCCGTGGTCGGCCCTCGACCTCGTCCGCGACGACCGCGCCCTCGTCGTCACGCGGACGTATTCCAAGACGTGGTCGATGGCCGCTGCTCGCCTCGGCTACCTCATCGGGCCCGCGCCGCTCGTCGAGCAACTCGAGAAGGTGGTGCTGCCGTACCACCTCGACGCGGTGAAGCAGCTCGCCGGTCGGCTCGCGCTCGAGTACCGCCTGCAGATGGAAGCGCGGGTGGCCGCGCTCGTCGAGGAGCGGGGCCGGCTCGTCGCGCGGCTCACCGATCTCGCGCTCGACGTGTGGCCCTCGGGCGCCAACTTCGTGCTCGTGCGCCCGCACCTCGTCGACGGCGACGCGTTGTGGCACGAGCTGCTCGACCGCTCGATCCTGGTGCGCAACTGCGCGTCATGGCCTCGACTGGACGGCTGCTTGCGGATCACGGTCGGCACACCCGAAGAAGACGACGAGCTGCTCGCGGCGCTCGAGGAGGTGTTGCGGTGACGGTTGCCCGGGTCGCCACGAAGAAGCGTGAGACGAAGGAGACCTCGGTGCTCGTCGACGTCGATCTCGACGGCGGCGGCACGGCCGAGGTCAGCACCGGCCTGCCCTTCTTCGACCACATGCTCGACCAGCTGGCGCGTCACGGCGGGTTCGACCTCAAGGTACTCGCGAGCGGCGATCTGAACGTGGACAGTCACCACACGATCGAGGACGTGGGCATCACCTTGGGCGAGACCTTCGCCGAAGCGGCCGGTGCCAAGGCCGGCATCGCGCGGTTCGCGAGCGGCCTGTTCCCGTTGGACGAGGCGCTCGTCGAGGTCGCGCTCGACCTGTCGGGGCGTCCCTTCGTCGTGTGGGACGTGCCGTTCGGCGAGGTGCTCCCGCTCGGTGACCCGCCGTTCAACCCGGAGATGGCCGGCCACTTCTGGCGCTCGTTCGCGACCGCGGCCGCGGTCACACTGCACGTCCGCAGGCGGGCCGGGGAGAACACACATCACGTCATCGAGGCCGCGTTCAAGGGCGTGGCCCGCTGCCTGCGCGCCGCCGTCCGGGTCGAGGGCACCACGGTGCCGTCCACCAAGGGCAGCCTGTGAGCCGACCGTTGGTCGCCGTGCTCGACTACGGCATCGGCAACTTGCGTTCGGCCGAGAAGGCGCTGTCCCGCGTCGGCGCGGACGCTCGCCTCACCGACGATCGTGCGTTGATCGCCGACGCCGCGGGCGTGGTGCTGCCCGGCGTCGGCGCGTTCGGCCGGTGCATGGACGCGCTCGATCGCTCGCGCCTCGTGGCGGTCGCTCGTGATGCCGTGGCGCGCGGCGTGCCGTTCCTCGCGATCTGCATCGGCATGCAGCTGCTGTACGACGAGTCCGAAGAGAACCCGGGCAAGCAGGGCCTCGGCATTCTCCCGGGTGTCGTGCGCCGGCTTCCCGAAGGGGTGAAGCACCCGCAGATGCAGTGGAACACACTGCAGTCGCGCCGACCGTCGATGCTGTTCGACGGCGTACCCGATCCCGGGTGGTTCTACTTCGTGCACTCGTTCGCGCCGGACGACCCCGGGCACGCCGTCGCGCTGTGCGACTACGGCGGCCCCGTCGTGGCCGCGGTCGAGCGCGGCAACGTGTGGGCCACCCAGTTCCACCCGGAGAAGTCCGGTGCCAACGGGCTGCGCCTGCTCGGCAACTTCGTCAACCGGTGCGCGGCGTGAGCTTCGATCTCTACCCGTCGATCGACCTTCGCGCGGGGCGAGTGGTGCGGCTGCACCAGGGTGATTTCGATCGGGAGACCGTGTACGACGACGACCCGGTCGCCGTGGCGCGCTCCTTCGCCGCAGCAGGAGCGAGATGGATCCACGTCGTCGACCTGGACGCGGCGCGGCGCACGGGCTCCAACCGTGACGTCGTCGTCGCGATCGCTGCGGCGGTGAGCGTGCCGGTCCAGGCCGGAGGAGGAGTGCGAGACGCCACGCTGCTGCACGATGGAGTCGCCCGCATCGTGATTGGCAGTGCCGCGGTCGAAGAGCCGGAGTTGGTGCATCGCCTCGCCGCCGAACACCCTGGGCGGCTGGCCGTCGGCCTCGATCATTGGGACGGTGAGGTCCGTGTACGGGGGTGGGAGGCGGGGAGCGGCCGGCGCCTGCTCGATGTCGCGACCGAGCTCGGCATCCCTGGCATCGCGGCCTTCGTCGTCACGGACATCTCACGCGACGCCACGTTGGTCGGTCCCGACCTCGACGGGCTCGCCGCGTTGCAGAGCTCGACGACCGTGCCCGTGATCGCGAGCGGCGGCGTCGGCTCGCTCGACGATCTCGGCGCGTTGCGCGCGATCGGCGTCGCCGGCGTCGTCGTGGGCAAGGCCATCTACGAGGGCCGCTTCCGGGTCGACGAGGCGGTGCTCGCATGCGCACGGTGAGGATCATCCCGTGCCTCGACGTTGACGCCGGGCGCGTCGTGAAGGGCACGAATTTCGTCAACCTCCGCGATGCCGGTGACCCGGTCGAGCTCGCGGCGCGTTACGACGAGTGGGGCGCCGACGAGCTGGTGTTCCTCGACATCACGGCGTCGTCCGACGCACGCGACACGATCATCGAGGTCGCGCGCCACACCGCCGAGGAGGTCTTCATCCCGTTCACGATCGGTGGCGGGATCCGCGCGGTAGACGACGCCCGCAAACTCCTGCGCGTGGGCGCCGACAAGGTGTCGCTCAACACATCAGCCGTCGCGCGACCGGAGTTGATCTCCGACATCGCCGAGGAGTTCGGCACCCAATGCGTGGTCGTCGCCATCGACGCGCGCCAGGTCGAGGGCGGAGCGTGGGAGGTGTTCACCCACGGCGGCCGCAAGCCGACCGGGCTCGACGCCGTGTCATGGGCTGCGGAAGCCGAACAGCTCGGCGCGGGGGAGATCCTGCTCACCTCGATGGACCGCGATGGCACCCGCGAGGGGTTCGATCTCGCGCTCACCCGCGAGGTGGTCGACGCGACCAACATCCCGGTGATCGCATCGGGCGGGGTCGGCACCCTCGAGCACCTCGTCGACGGCGTGGTCGAAGGCGGAGCCGACGCCGTGCTCGCGGCGTCGATCTTCCACTTCGGTCAACACACCATCCGCGACGCAAAGGAGCTGATGGCGGCGCGCGGCATCAACGTGCGACCGGCCTGACCGAGCCGCATCGCGGCGCGTCAGGCGCGACGGCCAAGTCGTGGGGGATCACCCCACGACGGGTACCGTGGCGGCAATGGCCAAACCCGAGGTGATCGACGGCGAGAAGCTCCCGATCAAGATGCTGAGCGACCGGGTGCTGGTGAAGCTGGGCGCGGCCGAGGGCGAGCGCCGGTCGGCGAGTGGCATCGTCATCCCTGCGACGGCGCAGATGTCGAAGCGGCTCGCGTGGGCCGAGGTCGTGGCCGTCGGGCCGAACGTCCGCGCCATGGAGCTCGGCGACCAGGTGCTGTTCAATCCCGAAGACCGCTACGAGGTCGAGGTTCGTGGCGACGATTACGTGATCCTTCGTGAGCGCGACGTGCACGCCGTGGCGTCAAAACGCCTCGAAGAGGGCTCGACCGGCCTTTATCTTTGACCACCATGCCGAACGCCGTCCTCGATGAAGAGCTGTCTCGGATCCAGTTCAACGACGCCGGGCTCGTGCCCGCCATCGCACAGGACCACGCGACGGGGGCGGTGTTGATGCTCGCGTGGATGAACGAAGCCACGTTGCGCGAGACGCTCGAGACCGGTCGGATGGTGTACTGGAGTCGCAGCCGCCGAGAGGTGTGGCGCAAGGGCGACACGTCCGGCGAGATCCAACTCGTGCGGGAGGCGCGCTACGACTGCGACGGCGACGTGTTGCTGTTCTCGGTCGAGCAGCAGGGGAAGGGCGCCTGCCACACCGGCGAGTACTCCTGTTTCTTCCGCGCCTTCACGACCACGTGACGGCACAGCCGTCACGGGCTGACTTCCATGCGCTGGCGCGCGACCACACCGTCGTGCCGGTGTGGCGCGAGGTGTTGAGCGACCTCACGACGCCGGTCGCCGGCTTCCTGCGGGTCGTCGGCGGCGAGCCCGGGTTCCTCCTCGAATCGGTCGAGCACGAGCGGTGGGGTCGTTGGTCCTTCGTCGGGCGACGGCCGGCGGCAACCCTGGTGGCGCGGCGCGGACGACTCGAGGTCGACCGACCGCTACCGGGCGTCACGCTGGACCGTGGCGTGCTCGCCGCCGTCGAGTCGTTGCTCGCGCTGCACCGCTCCCCACAACTGCCCGAGCTGCCCCCACTACACGGAGGGCTCGTCGGCTACCTGGGCTACGACGTGGTGCGCGAGGTCGAGCGGCTCCCGGGCGTGCCCCCCGACGACATGGGAAACCCGGATGCGGTGCTCTCGATCATCGGTGAGCTCGCGGCCTACGACCACTACCGCCAGAGGGTCACGGTCGTTGCCAACGCGTTCATCGGACCGGGCGCGACCACACGCGACCTCGACTCGGCGTACGACGACGCATGGGCTCGGGTCGACCAGCTTGCGTCGGATGGCGCACGCGCCCTCGACGAGCCCCTCGTCGAGCCGCCCGACCCCGACGATCCGTTGCCGGAGGTCCGGTCCTCGATGGGGTCACGGCTCTACGCGGACGCGGTCGAGGTGGCGCGCGAGCACATCCTCGCCGGCGACATCTTCCAGGTCGTCCTCGCCCAGCGCTTCGACATGGATCTCGACGCGGACCCGTTCGACGTGTACCGGGTGCTGCGTCAGGTCAACCCCAGCCCGTACATGTACTTCCTCCGCCATCCCGAGGTCACGCTGGTCGGTTCGTCGCCCGAGCCGATGGTGCAGCTGCTCGACGGCAAAGTGATCTCGCGACCGATTGCCGGAACCCGCCGGCGGGGGCGCACTGACGAGGACGACCGCCGCCTCGCCGCCGAGCTCGTCGAGCATCCGAAGGAGCGAGCCGAGCACGTGATGCTCGTCGATCTCGCCCGCAACGACGTCGGCCGCGTCGTGGACTTCGGAACCGAACAGGTCGACGAGATGATGACGCTCGAGCGCTATTCACACGTGATGCACCTCACGTCCCAGGTGTCCGGCCGGCTGCGCGACGGCCTCGGCCCGATCGACGTGCTGCGGGCGACGCTGCCCGCGGGCACGGTGTCAGGAGCGCCGAAGGTGCGGGCGATGGAGATCATCGACGAGCTCGAGCCGGTGAAGCGCGGGCCCTACGCGGGCGTGGTCGGGTATCTCGACTTCTCCGGCAACCTCGACACCGCAATCGCCATTCGCACCATGGTGGTGCAACCCGACGGCCGGGCGTCGGTACAAGCCGGCGCCGGAATCGTGGTCGACTCGGTACCGGAACACGAAGACCTCGAGTGCCACAACAAGGCCCAAGCTCTCCTCGCCGCCGTTCCGGCCGCCCGGCGCATGACCGCGACGCGACGATCGCACGTGCGATGACGACTGGGTTCGCGGCGTGGGTCGAGCGCGACGTGGTGCGCGTCGCCGGACCGGACGCGGCGACGTTCCTCCAGGGTCAGGTGAGTCAGGACGTCGAGGCGATGTCGGTGGGCACGAGCAAGTGGTCGCTGGTTCTCGCGCCGACCGGGAGGGTCGATGCCTGGTTCCGCGTCACCCGCGAAGGCGACGACGAGTTCCACCTCGATGTCGACCGCGGCTTGGGTGAAGCGCTCATTGCCCGGTTGAACCGCTTCAAGCTGCGCACGAAATGCGACGTCGACGCCGTGAACGGATGGCGGTGCCTCGCGATCCGCGGCACGACCGTCGAGCACCCGCGAGCCCGCCCGATCGTCTGGCCGGGCACTGTCGGCGTCGACTTGCTGGGTCCCGGCATCGAGGCGCCGGCCGGGCTCGCGGTCGACGCGGACATCTCCCGTCTCGAAGTGGCCCGCATCCGGGCCGGCGTGCCGGCGATGGGTCACGAGCTCACCGAGGCGACGATCCCCGCGGAGGCGGGGCAGTGGTTGATCGACGTCTCGGTCAGCTTCACGAAGGGCTGCTTCACCGGCCAGGAGCTCGTCGCGCGAATGGACGCCCGCGGCGGCAGCGCACCGCATCCGATCTGCGGGCTGCGGGTGTCCGGACCGGCCGAGGTGGGGATGCTGGTCGTGGCGAGGGGTGGTCGCGAGCTCGGGCGCATCACGAGCGCGGCGGCCGATGGTGGCGCCACGATCGGGCTCGCCCCCCTCCCGCGGGCGACGGTTGTCGGTGAGGAGGTCACCGTCGGCGGCGCGTCCGCCGCGGTCGTCGAGCTGCCGATGCGATGACGATCCCGTGGGGCCGGATCAGGAAGCTCACGACGGCGATCGCCACTGCCGTACCGATCGTGGTGTTGCTCGGCTTCGTGGTGCGGGGCTGCTCGACTGCGCACGTTCCCATCGCTCACCCACCGCCAGGCGTGACGCTGCCGCCGACGACTGTCGCCACCGCGAGCGACTTGACCGGCGTGTCGCTCCCTGGCGTGGACGGCACCACCACCCTCGTGGTCCCGCGGGCCACCGGCACGGCGCACCTCAGTGGTTCGGTGGTCGGCCCCCAGGGGCCAGTGCCAGGAGCGGTCGTCCGGGTCGAGCACCTCGTCGACGGACGACCGCCGCCGACCGACGTGGCGTCGGACGCCGCCGGCCACTGGGACCTGCCCAACATCGCGGGTGGGCGTTATCGCGTGCGTGCATTTCTCGCGCCGACACTGTCGCAGACCCAGCCGCAGGTCTTCTTCCTCAGCGACGGTGAGCAGCGGAACGTCGATCTCACCCTCGATTCGTTCAGCGACATCGTGCTCTCGGTGGCGATCGCGCCCGATCCGCCCCAACTCGGCCAACAGGCGAACCTCGTCGTGCGGGTTGCCCGTCACACGGTCGACGCGAGCGGGGTGGTGCAGACCGCGCCGGTCGCGAACGCCGCGGTCGCCGTCACGGGCGCACAGGGCTGGTCGGTGGTCGGGAGCGCGTCGGCGGCCACGAACGCATCGGGCGACGCGACATTCGGTCTGCAGTGCACGACCGCCGGCGCGCACCAGGTGCAGCTCGCGGTGCGACCGTTGCCCACTGACCAGCCGCAACCTTCGACACAAGAGGTGTCGGCCTGCGTCGACCCTCGAGCCACGAGCACCACGCCCACGACGGGCACGGGCAGCGGCGGTCCTACCTCGACGTCGTCGTCGAGCTCGTCGAAGCCGAACTGAGCGGCAGCACCAGCGCGAGACACGCGCCGCCGCCCGCGTTCGCGCTCGCGTCGACCGTGCCCCCCATCGCAGTGGCGAGCTCGCGCACGATCGCGAGGCCGAGACCGGAGCCGACCTCCTTGCGCTGCGGCTGATGCCGCGAGACGTACAGCCGCTCGAACACGTGCGGTAGGTCCTCGATGGCGATGCCTGGACCGTCGTCGCTGACGGCGAGCCGAGCCCACCCGTTCGCCGTCTCGACGGAGATGCGGATCCGGGTGCGCGCGTACTTCAGCGCGTTTTGCACGAGGTTGGCGGTGATCTGCGCGAGCCGATCCGCGTCGCCCTCGACGACGACGGGATCGTTCGGCGTCAGCACCTCGACGGTGACGCCCGCATCCGCCGCTTCGGGCCGGAAGCCGTCTGCCGTGCCCGCCGCGACATCGACGAGGTCAACGGGCGCGCGTGTGAGCGAGAAGCTCCGCGACTCCAGCTTGGCGAGGTCGAGGAGGTCGCCGACGAGCCGCTCGAGCCGTCGGGCCTCGCTCAGGATCACGGTGCCGCCGGACGCGGGGTCGGGGATGGCGCCGTCGGCAATCGCCTCCGCGTAACCGCGGATCGATGTGAGCGGCGTGCGCAGGTCGTGGCTGACCGACAGCAGGAACTGGCGCTCGACTCCCTTCGACCGCTCGAGCACTTCCGCCATCGTGTTGATCGACGCGAGGAGGGCGCTCATCTCGTCCTTGTCGTCGCGCAAAGGGATCGGGACGCGCGCGGACAGATCGCCGGCCGTGATGCGCCGTGCTGCCTCCTCCGCCTGGCGGACGGGGCGGGTCAGGCGACGCCCGAACCGCCACGCGACGAGCGCGCCGATGAGCAACGTGCCGATCGACGCGACGAGGAACCAACCGACGGCGGGCCGAAGCAGCGCATCAACCTTGCGCGTGAGCACGACCACGGCGAGTACCTGGGACCGCTGGGACTTCGTCGTGACGGTCACCGGCGCGGGTGCCGCGGCGAAGACCGTGGCGCCGCTGCCCCCGGTGAGCGTCTGACCGGCCCGAAGCCTCGTGAGGTCGAGGTCGCCGAGGCTCACGCCCGTCGGTAGCGGATCGACGGTGCGTCCCGCGGGGCCGAACCGCACGACCTCGATGCCTTGCAGGTTCAGCGCCCGCCGCAGGTTGGCGAGCACGCGCAGCTGGCCGGTGTCGTCGAGGTTCTCGATGGTCGACGCGATCTCGACGGCCTGCGTGCGCAGGTCGCGCGTCGTCT
>DASZHU010000023.1:0-7368 GCA_035937605.1 Acidimicrobiales bacterium
CGTCCACCAGCTCCAGCAGTCCGTGAAGGCGGTCGTCCTCGTCGGCGGCTTCGGCACCAGGCTGCGGCCGCTGACACTGCGGACGCCGAAACAGATGCTGCCGATCGTGGACC
This sequence comes from Acidimicrobiales bacterium, assembly GCA_035937605.1. Classification (GTDB taxonomy): domain Bacteria; phylum Actinomycetota; class Acidimicrobiia; order Acidimicrobiales; family JACDCH01; genus DASUCS01. The sequence continues at coordinate 114 of DASZHU010000023.1, forward strand.
GGCCGATGATCGAGTGGGTCATCGCTCATCTCGGCCGCCACGGCGTCGACCAGGCGGTGCTCGCATTGGGCTACCGGGCCGACGCGTTCGTCGATGCGTACCCCGACGGGCGCTGCGCGGGCGTCGACCTCCACTACGCGGTGGAGGACGAGCCGCTCGACACCGCGGGCGCCATCCGCTTCGCGGCACGCGATGCCGGGATCTCCGAGCGCTTCATCGTGATGAACGCCGACGTGCTCACCGACCTCGACGTCACCGCTCTCGTGGCGTTCCACGATCGCGCTGGTGCCGAAGCGACGATCACGTTGCACGAGGTGGAGGATCCATCGCGCTACGGCGTCGTGCCCACCGACGACGAAGGCAGGGTTGTCGCGTTCGTCGAGAAGCCTCCCGCCGACGAAGCGCCCACGAACATGATCAACGCGGGCATCTACGTGCTCGAGCCGTCCGTGCTCGATCGCATCGCGGGGGACCGCCGCGTCTCGATCGAACGTGAGACGTTCCCCGCGCTCGTCGACTCGCGATCGCTCTACGCGATGCCCGACGGCGGCGCCTACTGGCTCGACACCGGAACACCCGAGACCTACATCCGCGCCCAGCTCGATCTCTTCGATGGCAGCCGGCCGGCGCCGCCCGGGGTGGCACTCCGCGCTGTTGCCGACAGCGCGGTGGTCGCGCCGTCGGCGTCGGTGCGTGACTCGGTCCTGGGTGCCGGGGTCCGGGTCGACGACGACGCCGAGGTCGTCGGCTCGATCGTGCAGGCGGGTACGCACATCGGTGCGAAGGCGCAGGTGCACTCGTCGATCATCGGCTCGCGTGCGGTCGTGGGCGCGCGTTCCACGGTGGAGGCCCTCACGATCGTGGGCGATGGCGAGCGCATCGAGGCCGGGACGACGCTGCGAAACGCCCGGGTACCCTCCTCCGCGGAATGAAGGCACTCGTCACCGGCGGCGCCGGGTTCATCGGGAGCACGCTCGTCGATCGACTCCTGGCCGAGGGCCATTCCGTCGACGTCATCGACGATCTGTCGACCGGGTCGTTGGCCAACCTCGCGTCGGCCCGAGCCGATCGCGCCAACCGGCTCACGTTCCACCAGCTCGACATCCGCCAGCCGGGCACGATCGACCTCATCGCTCGACGCGGACCGGAGGTGGTCTTCCATCTCGCCGCGCAGGTGAGCGTGCGCGACTCGGTGGCGCGCCCCGCGCACGACGCGGAGGTGAACATCATCGGCGGTCTCAACGTGCTCGAGGGCGCTCGATCCGCGGGCACGCGCAAGATCGTGTACGCCGCGAGTGGTGGGACGTTGTACGGCATGGCTGGCGAACGCGAGCTCCCACTCAAGGAGTCGCAGCCGCAACGACCGCTCTCACCCTACGGAATCGCGAAAAAAGCGTTCCTCGATTACCTCTCGGCGTACCGGGAGCTGTACTCGATCGAGTACGCCGCGCTCGCGCTGGCGAACATCTACGGGCCCCGCCAAGATCCGCACGGCGAGGCGGGCGTGGTGGCGATCTTCGCCGGGCGTCTGCTCAACCGCGAGCCGTGCACGGTCTTCGGTGACGGGACGAAGACGCGTGACTACGTGTACGTCGACGACGTGGTCGACGCGTTCGTGCGAGCGGCCGACCGCGGCAGCGGGCTGCTCTGCAACATCGGCACCGGAGTGCAGACAACCGACCTGCGGCTCTACGAGACGATGGCGCACACGATGGGCGTGCTCGACCCCCCGCAGTACGCGCCGGATCGTCCCGGCGACCTCCAGCGATCGGCGCTCGATCCGGGACGCGCCGAGCTGCAGCTCGGGTGGAAGCCGTGGACGAAGCTCGACGACGGCGTCGCGTCGGTCCTGCGCTACTTCGCCGACAAGCAGCCCACCTGACGCCGACGCGTCGCGATCAAATCCAGATTTCTCACCGGAACAGGTCTTCGTCGGGGCGGCGGACGATCTCGCTGCGGACGTCTCCCGCGCGCAGCCACTCGCTCGGTATCCCGCGCACGATCGCGACCGGCACGCCCGTTGCCTTTCCCATCACGAGCTCGGCCGCGGAGGCGATCTCGTCGACCACGGCCACTTCGGTCACGAGCATCTCCCGCCCGTAGGTGTCACTCGATCCCCGCAGGTCGAGGATCGCGCCGATCCCCGCGCAGCCGATCGCCACGTCGGTGAGGCCCCGCCGCCACGTGCGGCCGAACGTGTCGCTGATGATCACCGCCACCTCGACCCCCGCCTTGGCGCGCAAGCCGTCGCGGATGCGGCGGGCCGACCGATCCGAGTCCTCGGGCAGCAGGGCGGCGTAGCCACGCTCGACGTTGGAGAGATCAACGCCGGCATTCGCGCAGATGAACCCGTGCTTCGTCTCGCTGATGATGAGGTCGCCGCGGCGGCGCAGGACCCGCACCGACTCGCGTTCGACGATGGACTTGTGACTCAGCGGATCGTCGGAGTCGACGGCTTCGAGCATGCCCTCGCATTTGGAGACGACCTTCTGCGTCACCACCAGCACGTCGCCATCGCGCAGGTCGGCCACGCCGGCGATGAGCGTGGCGAGGTCGTCGCCGCGCTCGATCTCGCCGAGGCCTTCGACCCCGATGACCGTGAGCTGCATCATCGCGCGACGCTCCGCAACGCCACCCGCGCGAGCGCTGCGGCCACGGCGGGCGACGACATCACCGTGGGCACGACCACGCACTCCATGCCGGTTGCCGCGACGGCGGCCGACAGCCCGACGTCGGCCTCGTCGACCACGAGCACCGACGCGAGCTCGGTGTACAGGCGGGCGACGCCGGCGACGGACGGTTCGTGTCCGAGCTCGCGGAGCATCCGGTCGGCCGGCCCCTTCAGCGCGGCGCCGGCGACGATGGGGGAGATGGCCACGGTGCGAGATCGTCGCGCGACCACCGCGTCGCGTATGCCCGGCACCGCGAGCACCGGCGCGATCGACACGATCGGGTTCGACGGTGCGATCACCACGACATCGGCGTCCGCGATCGAGTTCAGCACGCCTGGCGCGGGTCGAGCCACCGCGTCGCCTTCGAAGCGCACGCCGGTCACCGGCACCGAGTGCTGGCGGCCCACGAAATAGTCCTGGAAGCCGATCTCACCTTCGCCCTCCACGCTCACCATCGTTCGCAGTGGGTCGTCGGTGGCGGGCAGCACGCGCAGCCCCAGGCTCCAGGCGGCCACGATCTCCGCGGTGACCGTGGACAGCGGCGCGCCTTCCGCGAGCCGTTGGGTCCGGTAGAGGTGCGTTCCGAGGTCGCGATCGCCGAGCCGGAACCAGCTGTGGCCGCCGTACTGCGCCAACGTGCCCATCGCCTGCCACGTCTCGCCCGCGAGCCCCCATCCGGTCTCGGGATTGATCGCCCCGGCGAGCGTGTACGTCACGGTGTCGAGGTCGGGGCTGATGTGCAGCCCGTGCAGCACGAGGTCGTCGCCGACGTTCACGATCGCGGTCACGTCGGCTGCGGGCATGACGTCGAGTACACCGCGCAGGAAGCGCGCCGCGCCCACGCCGCCGGCGAGAACGGTGATCAACGGTGGCGGCGCTGTTCGCCTTCGAGGAGCGCGAGGTCGGCGTCGACCATCATGTGCACGAGCTCGGCGAAGCTGACCTTCGGCTTCCAGCCGAGCGTGGCACGCGTCTTGGACGAGTCGCCGATCAACAGGTCGACCTCCGCGGGGCGGAAGAAGCGCTCGTCTTGCACCACGTGGTCCTCGTAGTCCAGCCCGACGTGGGAGAAGGCGATCTGGCACAGCTCGCGCACCGAGTGCGTCTCGTCCGTCGAGACGACGAAGTTGCCGCTGGCCGGCTGCTGCAGCATGGCCCACATCGCCTCGACGTAGTCGCCGGCGAAGCCCCAGTCGCGCTGTCCCTCGAGGTTGCCGAGGCGCAGCTCGGTCGCGATCCCGAGCTTGATCTGCGCGACGCCGTGCGTCACCTTGCGCTCCACGAACTCGAGCCCGCGTCGCGGTGAGCCGTGGTTGAACAGGATGCCGCTGCTCGCGTGCAGGCCGTACGACTCGCGGTAGTTCACCGTGATCCAGTGGCCGTACACCTTCGCCACGCCGTACGGCGACCTCGGGTAGAAGGGCGTGTCCTCGTTCTGCGGCACCTCGAGCACCTTGCCGAACATCTCGCTCGAGCTCGCCTGGTAGAAGCGGATGTCGGGGTCGACGATTCGGATCGCATCGAGGATCCTCGTGACACCGAGCGCGGTCGTCTCACCGGTGAAGACCGGCTGCGACCACGACGGAGGCACGAACGACTGCGCCGCGAGGTTGTAGACCTCGTTCGGTCGGTGCTCGCGGAGGATCGTGATCATCGAGACCTCGTCGAGCAGGTCGCCGGTGACCAGCTCGACGTCGTCCTGGATGTGTGCGATGCGCTCGAAGTTGACGGTGCTGCTGCGGCGCACCATGCCGATGACCTCGTAACCCTTGGCGAGCAACAGTTCGGCCAGGTACGAGCCGTCCTGCCCGGTGATGCCGGTGATGAGTGCGCGCTCGGCCACGTCCAGGTTTTACGCTGTCGAGGTCACGCCGTCTGCGAACTGGGTTGGCACGTGCGCGAAGAACCGGTCGGGGAGAGCCTGGGTCGCCGCATCGCGGCATTTCGGGCGAAGCTCGGTTACACGCAGCAGGAACTCGCCGACCGCCTGGCCGTGTCGAGAACCGCCGTGTCGCATCTCGAGGCGGGAATGACGGTGCCCGGCGAACGAACCGTGGTGCTGCTCGCCGGCCTCTTCAAGATCGAGCCCGGTGATCTCGTGGCCGGTACCAGTTACCCGATCGCCAAGGCCGAGCGCCTTCCCGCCACGGCGGCGAGGTACACCGAGCTCGAGCTGCTGTCGGTCTTGCTCGACAACGACGTCGCGTGGCTCGAGCGCACCGACGGCGCCGACGAAGCGCGCGTGCTCGATGAGTGGGACGCCCGTCTGCGGGCGATCGACGACCACGATCTCGATCTCCGCGGCCGCGAGACGTTGCGCGCCGCGCGCTCCTTGATCAGGACGCGCCGCTCGAGCTCGACCTGACGCGGGCCCTCATGTCGTCGAGCAGATCGGCGAGCGTCTGCGCGAGCGGGATCTCGGGCGTCCAGCCGGTGGCGCGGTTCAGTCGGCCGGCGTCGCCGCGCAGCACCGGCACGTCGACCGGTCGCTCGAGCTCCGGATCGGGTTTCAGCTCCATCGGCACGGTGGCCATCGCGAGCAGCCGGTCGGCCAGCTCGCGAACCGAGACCGCGACGCCGGAACAGACGTTGTACGCCGTGCCGGGCGTGCCCCGCTCGGCGAGCAGGCGGTAGGCGCGCACGACGTCGCGCACGTCGGTGAAGTCGCGACGCGCAGACAGGTTGCCGATCGGTACCACCGTGCCGCCGTCGAGCTCGTTGCGCGCGATGCGCTCGGCGAGCGCGGGCGCGACGAACCGCGGCGTCTGACCCGGGCCCAGGTGGTTGAACGCGCGTACGCGCATGACCTGCAAGCCCGAGCCGAGCCACGCCTGGAGCGCGAGGTAGTCGGCCGCGACCTTGCTCGCGGCATATGGCGTGACCGGTCGCAGCGGCGCGTCTTCGTCGATCGGGAGCTCGTCTTCGGTCACGATGCCGTAGACGTCCGCACTGGAGACCGCAACGACACGCTCGACACCCGCGTCGACGCAGGCGAGCAACACGTTGAGCGTGCCTTCGGCGTTGGCGCGGAAGACCTCCACGGGTGCGGCCCACGAGCCGCCGACATCGCTCCAGCCGGCGAGGTGGTACACGACCTCGGGCCTCGTCCGCTCGAGCACGGCCCTGACCGACTCGAGATCGCCGATGTCGACGCTCCCGTCGGCGCGGTCGCAGCCTTCGACGTGATCGCCGGCGGCGCGCAGATGCACGCTGAGGTGGCGTCCGACGAACCCGCTGACGCCGGTGATGAGGGCGCGCACGGGTCGAGTCTTAGCAGAGGCGCTGGTAGACGCGGACAATGCCGTCCGCACACTCGTCCCACGAGTACCGGGCGGCTCGAGCCCGGCCGGCGGTCACGAGCGCCGAGCGCGCGGGCGAGTCGTCGAGCACTGCGGCGAGCGCGGCGGCGAGCTCGTCGACCGCGCCGGGGGGGACGAATCGAGCGGCATCGCCCAGCACCTCGGGAAGCGCGCCCGTTCGGGTCGTGACCACCGGGATGCCGGCCGCCATGGCTTCGAGGGGCGCAAGGCCGAAGCCCTCGTACTTCGACGGATAGGCGAACGCGGACGCGCCAGCGAGCAGCGCAGCGCGGCTCGCGTCGTCGACGAACCCGAGTCGAACGATGCGCTCACGGTGATGGGCCCGTCCCGCGGCTTGGTCGAACGAGTTCGTACCCCAGCCGTCCTGGCCCGCGACGATGAGGCGCAGCTCGTGGTCTGCGCCGGCGAGCGCGTCGAACGCGGCGACGAGCGATGGAAGGTCCTTGCGGGGCTCGATCGTGCCGAGTGCGAGCACGTAGCGGTCGCCGCCGGCGAGTCGACATCCAACCGCCGCGTCGCCGGGTTCGATCGGGTCGACACCGTTGGGGACCACGTGCACGCGGCTCGACTCGACGGCGAACGCGTCGACGACCTCGTCGGCCACGAACTGCGACACCGTGTGCATGTGCGCGCCTCGCCGCACGGCGCGCCGGAGCAGCGCCCCGTACTGCAGGACATCGGGGGTGCAGAGCTCCGGATAACGGATGAACGTGAGGTCGTGCACCGTCGCGAGCGCTCCGGCGCCGTGCGCCGGCGGCACGACGAAGTTCGGGCCGTGCACGACATCCACCGGTCCGGTCCACCACGTGATCGGTGGCCAGTCGAACCTTCGCCAGAGCTCGCGCAGCGGCCGCGCTGCCATCGGCCGCGTTGCGACTCGCACGCCTGCGGGCCCGAGATCGGACACGTTGCGGCCCCGCCACGAGACCGAGTAGCCGACGACGTCGATGTCGTCGTGTCGAGCGACGCGGGTCAATACCTCGCGAGCGAACGCGCCGACACCCGTGCGCCGGTCGTGCAACGCCGTGAGGTCGAAGGCGAGGCGCATCTCGGGTCGATTCTGGCGTCGATCAGGGGACACCTGCGCCTCCGGGTGGCGCGAGAGCAGGCCTCGGAGGGACGGGCGGACGCGAGGCGTCCCCGGTCGAGGGGGGACCGACCGGGGACGCCGTGGTGCGCTCGTCGATCAGGGGGACGACCGACGGCGCGGCTTGAGGACGCGGGCGCTCAGGCGGCGCCGCGACCGACGAGGCCCCGCACCTG